>NZ_UWOA01000020.1:0-79645 GCF_900604305.1 Mycobacterium sp. P7213 | reverse complement strand
CGCCGGCGACAACGCCGCCATGGAGTCGTTCTTCAGCTTGCTGCAGAAGAACGTCCTGGACCGGCACCGCTGGGCCACCCGCGAAGACCTACGGATCGCGATTGTCACCTGGATCGAACGCACCTACCACCGTCGCCGGCGCCAGATCGCCCTGGGCCGGTTGACCCCGATCGAATACGAGACGATCATGACCACACCGGCCAGTCAGGCCGCGTGACCGAAACTGTCACCTATCCGTGCAGCAGACCCTAGTGCAGCTAGCGTAGCTATGTGGCTGGAAATGACGCAAAGGCAGCGGCCCGCGAAGAGGCCAAGCCGCGGTGCTGATCTATGCGGCCGCCCTGTTCTCCGAACGCGCTTCCGCGGCCACATGATTCGCGATATCGGAAACGCAACCCCACCGACGGGTACCGCATTGCATTCCCGGTGAGCTAAACCGGCGGTCTGGGCAGAATCGTCTATTCGGTTTCGAGGGCTGCGAGGACCTCGTCGGACAGGTCGACGTTGGTCCACACGTTCTGCACGTCGTCACTATCCTCGAGCGCCTCGACGAGCTTGAACACCTTGCGCGCACCCTCGACATCAACCGGCACGCTCACCGACGGCTGAAAACTCGCCTCAGCCGAGTCGTAGTCGATCCCGGCCTGCACCAACGCAGTCCGCACCGCCACCAGATCCCCCGGCTCCGAAATCACCTCAAAGCCCTCCCCCACATCATTGACATCCTCAGCACCGGCATCCAACACCGCCGCCAACACGTCATCCTCGGTCAAGGAGTTCTTGTCCAAAGTGATCAAGCCCTTACGGCTGAACAGGTAGGCAACCGAACCAGGATCAGCCATCTGACCCCCATTGCGCGTCATCGCCACCCGCACCTCACTAGCAGCCCGATTACGGTTATCGGTCAAACACTCGATGAGCACCGCCACACCGTTAGGCCCGTACCCCTCATAGGTGATCGTCTGATAATCCGCCCCACCAGCTTCCTCACCAGCACCACGCTTACGCGCCCGCTCAATATTGTCATTGGGCACCGAGTTCTTCTTCGCCTTCTGAATAGCGTCATACAACGTCGGATTACCCGACGGATCCCCACCACCCACCCGCGCCGCAACCTCAATATTCTTGATCAACCGAGCAAAATTCTTGCCACGACGAGCGTCAATGACAGCCTTCTTATGCTTCGTGGTAGCCCACTTGGAATGGCCACTCATCGATTGCCCTACCTCACTGTTGCATCAAAAACTTCGCGCGACGAGTCTACGTGTCAGTCCTGATCGCGTGCTGGGGGCTGCTCGGGCGGGAAGAATCCCGGCGCCCATCGTTCGATCAGCGCGGCGTACTCGACGTGGGCGTCCAACTGCACGGCGACGCCCAGCAAACCGCCCAGTGTGCGCAGCAACATGACGTAACCAGCGGGGATGGTCAGCCGGCGTACCATCTTGAAGCGGTCGGCGAACCCCTCCGCCATCGGATCGGTGGTGACCAGCGCAGACTTCTGGAACCACTCGCGGGTGAAGTGGAACTCCCCCGAACGCAGCGGGTCGATGTAGGGCCACAGCGGCTGGATGTACTCCACCAGCTGCTCGGCACTCAAGTCGTAGTCAGCCGGCATGAACCCGAGTTGCTTGAGCAGGCGGATTGCCTCGTCCCATTGCTCGTCACGGGCCCAGCACAGCAGTTCAGCGAATCCCGGCGGGATGCCCTCGGGATGTTCTGCCACCGCACCGAAGTCGATGACGCCCAGCCGGCCGTCGGGCAACATCATGAAGTTGCCCGGGTGCGGGTCGGCATGCACCAGCCCGGCCCGCGCCGGCGAGCTCAAGGTGAACTCCAGCAGCAACGCGCAGGCCGAGTCGCGCTCTTCCTTGGTGCCACTTTTGATGATCTCCGACAGCCGCCGACCGTCGATCCACTCCGAGACGATCACTTTCGGCGCGCTGGCGATCACCGCCGGGACGAAGAACTTCGGGTCGTCCGCATAGGCCTTGGCGAAGGCCCGCTGATTATCGGCCTCCTGGCGGTATTCGAGTTCGGCTTCCAGGGTGTCGTTGATCTCCGAGACCAGCCGGTCCACGTCAGCGCCGGGAACGACTTGCTTGGCGACCCAGTTGAACCGCTGAATCAACTTGAGGTCGGCGCGCAGCGCCTCGTCGGCGCCGGGATATTGGATCTTCACGGCGACCTCACGGCCGTCCTTCCAGACCGCCCGGTGAACCTGCCCGATGCTCGCCGAGGCAGCGGGGGTGTCGTCGAAGGACGCGAAACGCTCGCGCCACTTGGTGCCGAGCTGCGCGTCGAGCACCCGGTGAACCTTGGCGGCCGGCAGCGGCGGTGCTTCGCTCTGGAGCTTGACCAACGCCTCGCGGAACGGCTCGGCGAACTGCGGAGGAATCGCAGCCTCCATCACCGACAGCGCCTGGCCGACCTTCATCGCGCCGCCCTTGAGCTCGCCGAGCACCTTGAACATCTCGTCGGCGGCCTTCTCCAGCAGCTCGGCGTTGACCTCGTCTTTGGTCTTGCCGGTCATCCGTTTGCCCACACCGAGCGCTGCGCGGCCTGCCACTCCGGCCGGGAGGCTCGCCAGTTTTACTGCGCGGCGAAATCCGCCCCGCGCAAGATCTGCCATGCGGACATCATGCCTGGCCGATCCCGACGACGGTATCCCGGTCACCCAACGGACGGCCAGCCACGGGCGCGCCGGTCAGGCCCGCCCCTCGACGACGTCGACGAAGAGCCGGTGGATACGGCGGTCTCCGGTCACCTCCGGGTGAAACGAGGTGGCCAGTACGCGCCCTTGCCGCACCGCAACAGGATGTCCGGCGGCCTCGGCGAGCACCTGAACGCCCTCGCCGATCCGCTCCACCCAGGGTGCCCGGATGAACACCGCGTGCACCGGCTCGTCCAAACCGTCGAAGTCGATATCACCCTCGAAAGAATCGACTTGACGACCGAAAGCATTGCGCCGCACAGCCATATCGATGCCTGACAACGGAATTGCGGCGCGCCCCTGCGCGCCGGCATCGAGGATCTCGCTGGCCAGCAGGATCATTCCCGCGCAGGAGCCGTACGCCGGCATCCCCTCTGCCAGCCGGTCTCGCAGCGGGTCCGCCAGCTCCAGCTCGCGCAGCAGGTGACTGATCGTGGTCGACTCCCCGCCGGGAATCAGCAACGCGTCCACCGCGTCCAGCTCGGAGCGGCGGCGTACCGGCACCGGATCGGCACCGACAGCGTTCAGGGCGGCGAGGTGTTCACGGACGTCGCCCTGCAATGCGAGGACACCGATGTGCGAGCCGCTCACTGGCCCGTCGGCTGAAATCCGGACGGATAGCGGGTCAGCCCCTCCTGCATGACCGCGGCCACCATGTCCCCGGATCGGTTGTAGATCTTGCCCTGGGTCAGCGCCCGGCCGGCGCCCGCCGAAGGCGATGACTGGTCATAGAGCAGCCATTCGTCGGCTCGGAAGGGGCGCATGAACCACATCGCGTGATCGAGCGACGCCACCTGCAAGTGGTCCCGCTCACTCGGGTGGATCGCCCAGGAGGTGCCCAGCAGGGTCAGGTCACTCATGTAGGCCAGCGCGCAGATGTGCAGCACCGGATCGTCGGGCAGCCGGTCGCGGTGGCGGAACCAGACCTGCTGCTCGGCAACCTTGCCCGGCATGTGCGGCAACTGCTCACGCGGCACCCGGCGCAGATCCCACTCGGCGAACGCTTTGAAGCCTTCGTCGTCGAAGGCCTTCATCGCAGCGATGTCGGGCAGGTCCTTGGGGTCGGGGGCATCGGGCATCACATCTTGGTGCTCAATGCCCTGTTGCTCGGTCTGGAACGAGGCCGACATGTTGAAGATGGTTTCGCCGTGCTGAACGGCGTTGACACGCCGCGTGCAGAACGAGCCGCCGTCGCGGACCCGCTCCACGGTGAACACCGTGGGCGCCTTGGCATCTCCGGGACGCAGAAAATATCCGTGCAGCGAATGGACCCGGTAACGCGGATCCACGGTGCGCACCGCCGAGACCAGGGCTTGACCGGCGACGTGCCCGCCGAAGGTGCGCTGGTTGTCAGCCGAGAGCGGGCTGAACACCGTCCCCCGGTAGATGTTGACCTCGAGTTGTTCGAGGTCGAGGATCTCTTCGATCGCCACACTAAGACCGTCTGCTCGTCGCGCGAGCGCTCATCGCCGTTGTCACCAGCCGCGTTCGGCAAGCCGGTGCGGTTGCGCGATGTCCTCCACGTTGATGCCGACCATCGCCTCGCCCAGCCCGCGCGACACCCGAGCCAACACGTCGGGGTCGTCGTAGAAGGTGGTGGCCTTGACGATGGCTGCCGCACGCGCGGCGGGATCACCGGACTTGAAGATGCCGGAACCGACGAACACGCCCTCCGCTCCGAGCTGCATCATCATCGCGGCATCCGCCGGGGTGGCGATACCGCCCGCGGTGAACAGCGTTACCGGCAGCTTTCCGGCCCTGGCCACCTCTGCGACCAGCTCGTAGGGTGCCTGCAATTCCTTTGCGGCAACGAATAATTCGTCCTCTGAGAGCGACGAGAGCCGACGAATCTCGCCGCCGATGGATCGCATGTGGGTAGTGGCGTTGGAGACGTCACCGGTGCCGGCCTCGCCCTTGGAGCGGATCATGGCCGCACCCTCGGTGATCCGGCGCAGCGCCTCGCCCAGGTTGGTCGCCCCGCACACGAATGGCACGGTGTACTTCCACTTGTCGATGTGGTGGGTGTAGTCGGCGGGGGTCAGTACCTCGGACTCGTCGATGTAGTCCACTCCCAGGCTCTGCAGGATCTGCGCCTCCACGAAGTGCCCGATCCGCACTTTGGCCATCACCGGGATGGTGACCGCGGCGATGATGCCCTCGATCATGTCCGGGTCGCTCATCCGCGAAACCCCGCCCTGTGCGCGGATGTCGGCGGGCACCCGCTCCAGTGCCATCACCGCGACGGCGCCGGCGGCCTCAGCGATGCGGGCCTGGTCCGGGGTGACGACGTCCATGATCACGCCGCCCTTGAGCATCTCTGCCATGCCGCGCTTTACTCGCGCAGTACCCGTTTGCCCGTCGGGTGCCGAACCGTTCTGCGCCGCGCTGTCCACTGAATGTTTCTCCTTGCTGGCCTGTAATACCCGCTCAGTGTAGTGGGCCGCCGCCAGCCGTTTTCCCGCTCATTGCCGCTACGTGGTGAACACCAGCCCCGCCGGTGGTGGATCGGCGAGCAGCGCGGGCAATACGAACACCCGCACGTAGCGGCGGACCTGGTCGGCGTCCTGGGCGCCGGGGATAAGGCCCAGCAGCAGTCCGAGTGCTGTCGAGAGCACGAATCGGGCCGCGTCGCGGGCATGCAGACCGGGCCGCAACTGCGGGCCGGCCTGGCGGAATCCCATCTCGTAGAGCGCGGCAAGCAACTCGCCCAGCGTCGCCGAGCGCGCGATCAGCGCGGCGATGTTGCCCTCGTCGGTGTGCTCGGAAATGACCCGCAGCAGTGGGTCCTGGGCAACCTCGGTCGCCACGATGACCAGGGACTCCGTCACCAGGTGGCCCGCGTCATGGGGCGGTCCCAGCCGCGCGGTTATCTCGGCGATCTTGCGTGCGGCCACCCGCACCACCAATGCGTCCAGCAGTTCGTCCCGGGTGGCGAAGTGGCGGTAGATCACCGCACGGGTGTATCCGGCTTCCCGCGCTATCACCTGCATGGTCGAGGCCCGATATCCGCGCAGAGCGAAGGATCGCTCTGCGGCGTCCAACAGTAGCTCTCGGGAGTGCTCGGGCGGGTTCCCGCCGCCGCGCGGTCGCCCCCGGCCGCGAAGCGTCACGTCTCGCCCGGCCGAGTTATATGGACATTCCAAGGCATATGTCTATTATTAACCGCACTGCATCACCCCGCGTTTCCGACGGAAGGCTCGTCGTATGGCGGCAACGACTACCGGCGTTCCCGAGCAACGAGACTGGCGGGCCGTGGCCGGCTCCTGGCGACTGCTGGCCGATCCGGGCCGCAACGGAGGATCCGCCTTCGAGTTGATCGTCGGCTTGGCGGCTCCGATTCTGGCCCGCAGTTATCACCAACTGCGCGCGCATCCCAACGGCCGGCGCCTGTTCGCCGAGAAGCCCGATCTGTTAGCGCTGCTCGGCGACGACGACTATCTGGCCTCGTTGCCGCACGGCTCGCTCGGCCACGCCTACCGCTCGTTTCTGCGCACCAATCGCTTGGACGCCGGGGTGTTCGACGTGGACACGGTGATCCGGCCGATCGCGGAGCGTCGCGGCTGGGACGACGATTTCTTCTACATGATGCGGCGCGGCACCGCCCTACACGACATGTTCCACACCCTGGGCGGCTACGGTCCGGACATGGGCGGCGAGTTCGGCAATCTGGGGTTTCACTGCGGCCAGATGGAACCGTCCGGCGCACTCAAGGCGCTGACCCTCGGGCTGCTCGGACCCCTCATCCCGGCCTCGCCAGTGCGCAAACTCCGTTACTTCCGCGAAGCGGTCCGCCGCGGCCAACGCGCCGACAACCTGATGGCAGCGCCCTATGAGGAGCTGCTGGACCAGCCGATCACCGAGGTTCGCGCGGCGTTGGGCGTGATGCCGACGCCTAGCGCCCACCCGGCCGGTCATATGTTCATCAGCTGGATGCCGCCGGGCATGAGACCGCCGACCCGCTGGGATTACGACGCGACGTTGCCGGCCGCCTGAATCCGGCCGTCGGTCAGACGGTCAAGACCATGCGGTAGCGGGCCCGCCCCTCTGCCATGGCGGCATAGGCTTCGGCGGCCTGGGCAAGCGGACGCTCTTCGACACGGGCCCGAACCCCGGACAGCACCGCGAAGGCCATGGTTTCCTCGACATCTCGGGCGGTGCCCGACGGGTGGCCGGTGACGCTGAGCCCGGGGGTGATCAGCTGCACGGGGGCGATCGGGAGCGGATCGCCGGTGACCCCGATGATCACGAGCTCCCCCCGTGGCGCCAGCCCGCCGAGGGTGTCGGCCATCGCGCGCGAATTGGCCGCCGTGGCCAGCACCACCGACGCACCGCCGAGCGCGGCCAGCGCCGCGGCGACGTCCCCGGCGGTCGAGTCGATGTAGTGATGGGCGCCGAGGGCAAGGGCGTCAGCTTCTTTGCCGGCGCCACGCGCGATCGCGATCGTCTCAAAGCCCATCGCCCGGGCGAACTGCACGCCCAGGTGTCCCAAACCACCCAGGCCCAGCACCGCCACCCGGTCCCCCGGCCGCGCCCGGGTCGATCGCAGCGCGTGGTAGGTGGTGACGCCGGCGCAGCCCATGGGCGCGGCTTCGACGAAGGACAGCTCGTCGGGGATACGGGCCAGCGCATTGGCCGGAACCACCACCGATTCGGCATAGCCGCCTGGATAGTGCCAGCTGGGCACCTGCCCGTTGGTGCAGTGAATGAAATCGCCTTTGCGGCAAGGAATGCAGTGGTTGCAGTGTCCTCCGAACCAGCCGACCGCAACCCGCTCGCCGAGCTGCCAGTCGGTCACGCCCGGCCCCAATTCGGCGATCGTGCCGGCGATCTCGTGCCCCAGCGTCAGCGGCCAGGTCATGGCGGGGAAGCCACCGCTGACGAAGGCGTGATCGGTGCCGCAGACACCGCAGGCGGCGACGGCGATACGGACCTGACCGGGCCCGGGCGCGGCGGTCTCGACATCGACAAGCGTCAGCGGCGCATCGACAGCGGCTACGTGAACAGCGCGATGTGTTGGCATGGCGGCTCCCTGGGTAGCGAGGATGACGGGCCAAGGCCAGTTCAGCCTAAGCCGCGTCGGTCAGGAAATCCGCCGAAGATCGGCATCGGCTCCGGCGACGCCGTCGGCCGCGCGAGCCGCCTCGGCCAGACGGTCACCCAGTTGCAGCGGGTAAACCTTTTGACCGCTGGCGGCCAGGGACGCGATCTCTGCGGCATCACACCAGCGGTGACCGTGCAGGTAGCGCTGCTCCAGCCCGGTCCGGCCCACCCCAGACGGCTCGAACCGCGCAGTGCGGTGGACGAAGAAGAACTCCTGGCTGTCGAGGCGCTCGCCGTTGAACTCGAACACCGCGTCGCGCCGCCAGATCGGTCCGACCAGCGCACCGGGTTCGACCCGCAGACCGGTCTCCTCGGCCAGTTCGCGGGCCGCCGCCTCGGCCAGTGACTCGTCCGGCAGCACCTGCCCGCCGACGGTGAACCACCACCGTGGCGCCGGGTTGGCCGCATCATCGGCCAGCGCCGGATCGTGACCGCACAACAACAGCACCGATCCGCCCTCGTCGAGCAGCACCACCCGCGCCGAGACGCGCGGGTCCAGCACTCCGAGACCGCCGTGGGCGACCATGCCTGCGCGCTCCACAATCTCGAAATACGTTGGCATCGACGCCGTTCCACCCAAGTGCAGGACCCGAACCAGCGGTCGTTCCCGCAGTGCCACCGTGTCACGGACCGCGTCATTGTGGAACCGGCGGGCCAACAGCACTCGCGCTTCGGCGTCCGCCAATTCGGCGACCATCACATGCGGCAGCGACTGGGCATCGACCATCGCCAGCTCGGCCGACAGCGCGTTCTCGGCGGCCTCCCGCGCGTGGCGCGGCGCCCGCTCGGCGGCATCGGCAACGGCCGCCAGCCGCCGGCCGGCCACCTGGTCCCCGTAGGCGTCGATCGCGACCGCCCGGGCCACCACCGCGCGGCGCGCCAGCGCCCCGTCCAGCGCCTGCCAGGACAGGTCACAGCGCACATGCAACCGGTTGAGCCGGTTGGCGGTCTGGTACGCCCAGGCCACCGCGGCGGCCAGCACCGCCACCACGACCAGCACCAGCACGGTTGCCACGATGGTCAGCTCCATCAGTCGCCCACCGTCACCTTGCTGCCGACCCCGGCGACCGTCTCGTAGACCCGGATGATCTGGTCGGCGACCACCGGCCAGTCGAAGCGGCGGACCGCCTCCGCGCCGGCCGCCACATACGACGCCCGCAGCACATCATCGTCGAGCACTTCGATCAGGGCGGCGGCCAACGCCGCGGAGTCGTCAACCGGGACCAGCCGACCGGCTTCTCCGTCGCCCAGCACCCGGCGAAAGGCGTCCAGGTCGCTGGCGACCACCGCGGTTCCGGCGGCCATCGCCTCGGCCAGGACGATCCCGAAGCTCTCCCCGCCGGTGTTGGGAGCGCAGTACACATCGGCGCTGCGCAGGGCCGAGGCCTTCTCGGCATCGTCGACCTGACCCAAGAAACGCAGGTGGCTCGCCAATTCCCCTGCGTTGCGGCGTAAGTCGTCCTCGTCGCCTCGCCCGACGATCAACACCTGCACGTCGGCGTGTTGCTCGACCAGAGCCGGCAGCGCTCCCAGTAGTACCGACATCCCCTTGCGCGGTTCGTCGTAGCGGCCGAGAAACAGCACCGTGCGGCCCGCCCGCGGATAACCCGGCAGGGGCTGCGCCGTCGCGAACGCAGCCACGTCGACCCCGTTGGGGATCTCGACCGCATCAGAGCCCAGGGCCTCCATCTGCCAGCGCCGGGCCAGATCGGAAACCGCGATGCGGCCGATGATCTTCTCGTGCATCGGCCGCAGCAGGCCCTGCACCACACTCAATGTCAGCGATTTTGTGGTCGAGGTGTGAAACGTCGCCACGATCGGGCCCTCGGCCACGTTCAGCGCCAGCATCGACAGGCTGGGGGCGTTCGGCTCGTGCAGGTGCAGCACATCAAAGTCGCCCTTCATGAGCCACCGTTTGACCTTGCGATAGGCAGCCGGGCTGAACTGTAGTCGGGCCACCGAACCGTTGTACGGGATCGCGACGGCCTTGCCGGCAGACACCACATAGTCGGGCAGCACGACATCGGGCGACGCCGGCGCCAACACGCTGACGTGGTGTCCGCGGGCGCGCAGCACCTCCGCCAGCTGCAGCACATGAGCCTGCACCCCGCCCGGCACATCGAACGAGTAGGGGCAGACCATGCCGATCCGCATCAGGTCTCCCCCAAGCGCGCCCGTCGCGATTCGGGAAGGTCGGCGATCCACTGCGGCTGCATCATGTGCCAGTCCTGCGGGTACGTCGCGATGCCCTCGGCGAACTTGTCGGCCAGCGCCTGGGTGATCACGCCGACCTCCCCGCTGCTGCAGTCCAGCGGGGCCTGGATATCGATGCCCCAGCCCGCTCCGTCGAACCAACAGTGCACCGGTAGCAGCGGTGCGCCGGTCTCGATCGCGAGTCTCGCCGAACCGGCCGGCATCCGCGTGACGTCGCCGAAGAAGTTGACCGCCACTCCGTTGCGGGTCAGGTCACGGTCAGCCATCAGACACACCAGGCCGTTGCCGGAGAGTCGCTCGGCGAGAACCTCGAACGGTGGCCGGGGGCCGCCGGACAGCGGCAGCACCTCGAAACCCAGACTCTCCCGGAACGCCAGGAACCTCCGGTAGAGCGATTCGGGTTTGAGTCGCTCGGCGACAGTGGTGAATCCGCCGTGGGTCTGGGCCAGCCATACCCCGGCCATGTCCCAGTTGCCGCTGTGCGGCAACGCCAACACCGCCCCACGTCCGGCCGCCAGCGCCGCGGTGACGTGGTCGCGGCCCCGCACCGTTTCGTGCAGCTGCGCCGCCAGCGCCACGTGGTCCATGGCGGGCAGGCGGAACGCCTCACGCCAGTACCGCGCATAGGACGTCAGCGAGGCCCGCATCAGCTCCGCCGAGACCTCCTGCGGCGCCACCCCGACGACGCGGGCCAAGTTCTTGCGCAGCTGCTCGGGTCCCCCGCCGCGCGAGGCGAACAGGGCGCCGGCGTCGAACGCGTTGCGCGCGAAGAATTCCGGCATCGCGCGCACCAGCATCCAACCCGCCGCGAATCCGGCGTCGGTGGCCCAGGCATCCAGCTGACTGAGCCCGGGAACTCGCAGGCCGCTCGGAATGAAGGTCACGGTCCCGCGGTTTCCTCACCGTCGGAACTGTCGGACATCTGCGGCAACGGCTCCACCGCGCCCGGCGAGGTCCGCACGGTGTGCAGCCGCTGGGCGCAGGTGATCAGGCTGGCCACTGCCAGCAGCCACATCGCCACCGGCAACGCCCACGGCAGCGGGAAGACCGGCAGGCCGGACAGTCCGGCGCCCACCAGCACGATGATCAGCCGTTCGGGCCGCTCGATGTAGCCGCCGTCACCACGCAGTCCGCTGGCCTCCGCGCGGGCCTTGATGTAGGAGATCACCTGCGAGGTGACCAGGCAGATCAAAGTGGCCACCACCAGTGGCGGGTTGTCCAGGCCGAACGCCGCCCACCAGGCCAGCCCGCAGAACACCGCGCCGTCACTGATCCGGTCGCAGGTGGCGTCCAGGACGGCGCCGAAGGCGCTGCCGCCGCCGCTTTGCCGGGCCATCGCGCCGTCGACCATGTCGAAATGCACGAAGAACCAGACGATCAGGGTGCCGGCGAACAGCTGACCGGTCGGGAACAGTGTCAGCGCCGCCAACACCGCGCCGGCGGTGCCCACCATCGTGACGATGTCGGCGGTGAGTCCGGCTCGCAGCAGGACCCGCGCCACCGGCGTGGTGATGCCGGCGAACGTTGCCCGCGACAGAAACGGCAGCCTGCTCATTACTGCTTGGCCCACTCGTCGGCGAGCAGTCGGCGGGTGTCGCGCAGCAGTTGCGGGATCACCTTGGAGCCGCCGACGATCGTGATGAAGTTCGCGTCGCCACCCCAGCGCGGCACCACGTGCACGTGCAGGTGCTCGGCCAGTGACCCGCCGGCCGACTCGCCGAGGTTCATCCCGACATTGAACCCGTGCGGGCGTGACACGGCCTTGATGACGCGGATCGCCTTCTGGATGAACGCCATCAGCTCGCTGCCCTCGTCATCGGTGAGGTCTTCGAACTCCGAGAACCGCCGGTAGGGCACCACCATCAGATGGCCCGGGTTGTACGGATAGAGATTGAGCACCGCATAGACGTGCTCACCGCGCGCCACCACCAGCCCGTCCTCATCGGAGAGCGTGGGGATATCAGTGAACGGTTGGGTGGATCGCGCCGACCCGGAGTCCGCACGCTTCAGCGGCGCCTCGGCCAGATAGTTCATCCGGTAGGGCGTCCACAGTCGCTCCAGTCGGTCGGGATCACCGGCGCCGGTGTCGACGATCGCCTCCTCGCCGGTGTGGTCGCCGCTCACGTCGCCTCACTCGCCTCGGAGCCCGACTCGAGGCCCACCTTGACCGTCTCCGCGGTCGGCACGGTGTTGGCGCGTGCGGCGATCCAGCCGGCGATGGCCGCCACCGCCTCATCGCGCGGCACCCCGTTGATCTGCGTGCGGTCGGCGAACCGGAAGCTGACCGCGCCCGCCTCGACATCGCGGTCGCCGGCCAGCAGCATGAACGGCACCTTCTGGTTGGTGTGGTTGACGATCTTCTTCGGCATCCGGTCGTCGCTGGCGTCGACCTCGACTCGCACCCCGTGACTGCGTAGTTGCCCGGCGAGGTCGTCCAGGTAGGCCACGTGCTGGTCGGCGACCGGGATGCCGACCACCTGGACCGGCGCCAGCCAGGCCGGGAAGGCACCCGCGTAGTGCTCGGTCAGGACACCGAAGAAGCGCTCAATCGAACCGAACAGCGCCCGGTGGATGAGCACGGGTCGCTGCCGGGTCCCGTCGGACGACGTGTACTCCAACTCGAAGCGGTCGGGCATGTTGAAGTCGAGCTGGATTGTCGACATCTGCCAGCTGCGCCCCAGCGCATCTTTGACCTGCACCGAGATCTTCGGCCCGTAGAAGGCGGCGCCGCCCGGGTCGGGCACCAGGGTCAGCCCGGACGCCTCGGCGACCTCACGCAGGGTGTCGGTCGCCTCCTCCCACACCTCGTCGGAACCGACATACTTCTCCGGGTCCTTGGTGGACAGCTCCAGGAAGTAGTCGTCCAGCCCGTAGTCGGCGAGCAGGTCCAACACGAAGCGCAGCAACGAGGTCAGCTCGTCACGCATGCTTTCGCGGGTGCAGTAGATGTGCGCGTCGTCCTGAGTCATCCCGCGCACCCGGGTCAGCCCGTGCACCACGCCGGAACGCTCGTAGCGGTAGACGCTGCCGAACTCGAAGAGCCGCAACGGAAGTTCCCGGTAGGAGCGTCCACGCGACCGGAAGATCAGGTGGTGCATCGGGCAGTTCATCGGCTTGAGGTAGTAGTCCTGGCCCGGCTTGCGCAGTGTGCCGTCCTCGGCGAACTCCGCGTCGATGTGCATCGCCGGATACATGCCTTCGCGGTACCACTCCAGGTGTCCGGAGGTCTCGTAGAGTTCGGACTTGGTGATGTGCGGGGTGTTGACGAACTGGTAACCGGCCTCGATGTGCTTGCGCCGCGAGTACTCCTCGAGCTCCCGACGGATGATTCCACCCTTGGGGTGGAAAACCGGTAGCCCCGAACCGATTTCGTCGGGGAAGCTGAACAGGTCCAGCTCGACCCCGAGTTTGCGGTGATCGCGGCGCAACGCCTCCTCGATCAGTTCGAGGTGACTGTCCAGTGCCTCCTGCGATTCCCATGCGGTGCCGTAGACGCGCTGCAGGCTGGCGTTGTTCTGGTCACCGCGCCAGTAGGCGGCCGAGGATCGGGTGAGCTTGAACGCGGGGATGAACCGGGTGGTCGGGATGTGCGGGCCACGGCACAGATCACCCCAAACCCGTTCCCGGGTGCGGGGGTTCAGGTTGTCGTAGGCGGTGAGTTCGTCGCCGCCGACTTCCATGATGTCGCTGTCACCAGACTTGTCGTCAACCAGCTCCAGCTTGTAGGGCTCACCGGCCAGCTCGGCGCGAGCGGCGTCCTTGGATTCGTAGACGCGCCGAGAGAACAGCTGCCCGTCCTTGATGATGGCGCGCATCCGCTTCTCCAGCTTGGCCAGATCCTCGGGGGTGAACGCCTCGGGTACGTCGAAGTCGTAGTAGAAGCCGTCGGTGATCGGCGGGCCGATACCGAGTTTGGCGGCCGGAAACAGGTCCTGCACCGCCTGGGCCAGCACGTGGGCGCAGGAGTGCCGGATCACGCTGCGGCCTTCGTCGGTGTCGGCGGCCACCGGCGTCACCTCGGCATCGACGTCGGGAGTCCAGCTCAGGTCGCGCAGTCGGCCCTCGGCGTCGCGCACCACCACAACGGCGTTCGGGGCTCCCCGGTCGGGCAGGCCCGCCGCGCGCACCGCCGCGGCCGCGGTGGTCCCGGCAGCCACCCGGATCGGGCTTTCCGGGGCGGGGATGGCGGGCGCGGTCATGACGTGGTCTCCAAGGGGGTAGCTAGGGGCTAGAAACGTCCGCGACCATGCTATCGGGGCACCGGTGGCCAGCCGTTCGCGAGTACGCCGGCGTCATGGTTGGCCGGGTTTGAGCACCACGAACAACGCCTCGCCGTCGGTCAGTACGGTGTCGCCGTCGCAGAGTCTGGTCTCGACGAAGATCTTGCGCCCCTCCGTCCGGCTGATCCACGCTTCGACCTGCAACTCCTTGTCGATCGGGACGATCTGGCGGTAGTTGAGGTGCAGGTAGGCGGTGCGTTGATAGGGCCCACCGGTCAGCAGCCAGGACGCGGTTCCCAGCACCGAGTCGAACAGCAACCCGATGGCCCCGCCGTGCGCCGCGCCGTTGCGCCCCAGGTGGAATCGCCGGAACCGGGCCCAGCCGCGCAACCGCCCGTCGTCGCCCTTCTTGAGCTTCATCGGAACTGCCAGCAGGTTGCCGCGCATCGGCAGGTCCAGCCGTCGCCCGGACGGTGAGGACCATTCATCGGTGTCGAACGGCGCCAGCAGCGCGCACACCTCTGCCAGCGCGTCGGCGGCGCGGCTGATCACCTCGGCGGGGGCGTCGGCGGCGCGGGCGTGGTCCTGCAGGTCGCGCACGTTCTCCAGGAACCGGCCGTAGTCCGGCCCGCCCTTGTCGGTCGGTTCGGGTGGGTTGAAGCCGCCGCCGGCGTGTGGGGCACTCACTCCCCTATTTAACGTTCCGGCGATTGGGGTGCCGGCGGCACTCCCGCAATGGCAAGGTTGGGCCGTGGACTTGAGCACGCTGCGTGGGTTGCCGCTCACGTACGCCGAAGTGGGCGCTACCGCCGCAACGCTGCCGGCCGGGTATCACCATCTCGACTTGACCGCGCCGATCGGCAAGGGTCGCCGGCGTTTCGAGGAGGCCGCCGATGCGGTGCTGCGCTGGGGCATGTTGCGCGGCGCTGGGCTGGGGGTTCGGGTGCACGCCGACAGCGACATCGCCGCGGTGGACGCGGTGGCGCGCGTACGTCTGGGCGTGCTGAGCGCGCCGTGCCGGGTGGTCTACGTCGTCAACGAGCTCAACCGGCGCGGCTTCGCCTACGGCACGCTGGCCGGGCATCCCGAATCCGGTGAGGAACTGTTCTCGGTGCGCTACGACCCGGCCGATGAGACGGTGTACGCGCAGGTGCGGGCGTTCTCCCGGCCCGCCACCTGGTGGACCAGGGCAGCCGGTCCGATCGGGCGGCTGGCGCAGCGCACCATCGCCAAGCGCTATCTGCGGGCGGTGTGATGTCGCCCGGGACAACGCGCGACCGCAGCACGGACCGATCGGATCAACCGTACTGCGGTCGCGGTCCTGATGGACCCGATGGAATTGTGGCGGAGTCAAGGCACCCGACGGGCGTGCTCAGCCAGGGCCAGCCGTCCCAGCACCACGGCCGAAACCAACAGTCCGAAATCGCGCAGAGCGACGTCGTAGTAGCCGGACAAGGTGATCAGGTCGACGATGATGCCGGCCAGCCACGCCGCCACCACCCAAGCACCGATCCGCGGGGCGATCGCAACCAGAAGTCCGGCAACGATCTCGATGATTCCGATCAGGTACATCGCCTGGTCTCCGTTGCCGGGCAGGAGGCCATTGATCCAGCCCGCCAGGTACTTGTCCCAGTGACTCGATGCCGCGCTTCCCGGGACGTGCGGCAACACGTTGAAGAACTTGTCCACGCCGAACAAGATCGGGGCGACCGTGAATAGGGAGCGCAGCAAGAAGAACGCCTCGAATGACGGGTCCTTGAACCGCGCCGAAAGTACCGGCGACCTGTGACTATCGGTGGTGCTCATGACATCCTCCATTTCTAAAAATTATTTTTTTGTACGTTAGAACGGGGTAAGCTCTAATGTCAATAGATTTGTTCGATAGAAGTTCGGAGGATGATGCTCAATCCGGACCACGACCTGACGGGAATCGGCGCACTTGCCGACCCAGTCCGCCGTGAGCTGTATCGATTCGTCGCCTCTCAACCCGTCCCGGTCAGCCGTGATGAGGCCGCAGCGGCAACCGGGATCGCACGCCACCAGGCGAAGTTTCATCTGGACCGGCTGGAGGCCGACGGCTTACTGGAAAGCGACTACGCCCGGCTGACCGGTCGCTCCGGACCCGGCGCGGGTCGCCCCTCGAAGCGCTACCAGCGGTCCCCGCACGAGATCGCGGTGAGCCTGCCGCCGCGAGCCTACGAACTGGCGGGCCGGTTGATGGCCGATGCGATCGCCGAATCCGCCCAGACCGGCACGCCGGCGGTCCAGGTGCTCCATAGACTTGCCCGCGACTACGGCCGGGATATCGGCACGGCGGCCGCCGAGGGCCGACCGCCGGTCGACGCGGCGACCGCACTCGAGTTGGCCACCGATGTACTCGTCGACCACGGCTACGAGCCGCGCGATGACGACGGCGAGGTGCAGTTGGCCAACTGCCCATTCCACGCGCTGGCCCAGACCCAGAAGGAATTGGCCTGCACCATGAATCTCGAACTGATAAGCGGCGTCGCGACCGCTCTCACGCCGTACTGCCCGCGGGCGCGGCTGAGCCCCGATCCGTCTCGGTGCTGCGTGGTGCTCAGCGTCGGCGAAACACCGGCTTGTCGTTAGCTCCAGCGCGCCAGCAGGCGCTGCGCCCCGGTGCATAGCTCGTTGAGGACCGCTGCCGCCGGGCGGCTGTCGGTGAGCATGCCCACGCCCTGACCCGCATCGACCGGGGCGATGCGCTGGTCGTCGGCGGCAATCCCGGCGGCCAGTTCCGCGCCCGCCTCCCGGTCGCCGGCCAGATCGTCCTCGCGGCCGATCCAGCGGCCGGTGAAGTCATTGCCCAGCACCCGCGACGGAAACCGTGCCGGCCAGTCCAGGCGCTGCCCGACGTCGAAGACGCGGGTGGTGATCGTGTCGGTGCCGGCGGCCGCGATCAGTGTGCGGCGAGCAGCCTCGCCGGTCAGGGCCTCGGGGCACGCCGAGAAGACCGTGCCCAGCCACGCCCCGGCCGCACCGGCGGCCAGCACGGCGGCGAGGCTGCGCGGCTGCGCGGCCCGGAGATCCCGCCCGCGGCCAGCACCGGCACCTCGACGCTGTCCAGGACCGCGTCGAGCAGTGGCAAGGTGGCCAGCCGGATCTCTCCGTGGCCGCCGCCCTCGGCGCCGCGCGCCACCAGCACGTCCAGTCCGGCGTCTTGGGCACGTCGGGCACTGTCGGTGTCATAGACCTGGGTGGCAGCCAGAATCCCGGCCGCGTGGGCGCGCTCCACCCACGACAGGTCGGCTCCGAAACTGACCGACAGCAGCGTCGGGCGGGCCGCCAGTGCGGCGTCCAGCAGGTCCGGCTGATCGCGGATCACCCAGTCCACCAAGCCGATCCCGAACCGCGGTGCGGCCCCGAGCGCGGCCAGCTCGGCGGCCAGCGAGGCCGCCGTGGCGGTGCTGCCCATTCCGATCATGCCCAGCCCGCCCGCGGCGGTGACGGCGGCGGCCAGCCGGCCGCCGGCCACCCCGCCCATTGGGGCGTTGAGGATGGGTAACCGCAGACCGGACTGCTGCGACCAGGGTGTGCTCAGCGGCACGCTCAGTGCGAGGCGCTCTTGGCGACCGTCAGCAGCACCACGGCGTCTTCCAGCGACTCCAGGGCGTGGCGGGTGCGCGGCAACGTGACGAGGTCGCCGGCTGCCCCCTCCCAGCTGTCGTCGCCGGCGGTCAGGCGCACCCGGCCGCGCAGCACCTGCAGGGTCGACTCTCCCGGGCTGTCATGCTCGGCCAGCGACTGGCCGGCCTGCAGTGCAACCAGGGTCTGGCGTAGGTGATGCACCGATCCGCCGTAGACGGTGTGGGCCGCCCGGCCGCTGTGATGCTGGGTGGCCTCGGCGAGCTTCTCGTCGGCCAGCACATTCAGCGAGGTCGATTCCATCGGGTTCTCCTTCACGCTCGGTGGGACGGTTCAGTGGGACAGCAGCAGGACGCCCAACGGCACCAGCGCGGCAACCTTGACCAGCTCGAGTGCGACGTAGGCGTAGTGCGCCCGCGAGCGGGGCGCCTCCAGTCCGGACAGCACCTGATCAGCGCGTCGACCCAATGCCGGGCGCACCGCGAGCACCTGAGCCACCAGCATCCCCAGGGCAACCGCGTAGGTCACCACGACGCCCATGGTCGGCCGCTCGATCGCGAAAGTGACCGCGATAACGGCGGCCAGCAGGAATTCGGCGGAGTTGAGGGCCCGAAAGACCAACCGGCCGATGCCGAGACAGATCGGGATGGTCGCGTTGGGCGCCCGAAACTTCAGCGGCGCCTCCATGAACGAAATCGCGGTCACCATCCCCAGCCAGATGAATGTCGCAGCGATCGCGACCGAGGCGCCGGCACTCACCCGGTGGGCCCTTCCGCACGTACCGCGGTAGGGGGCGAGAGCTCGACCGGGCTTCCGTTGCGGGTGGCCGACTTCAGGTGTGCCACGCACAGATCGGGTTTGGCGAACGGATCGAGTCGGTCGACGGTCACCGGCGAGTCCCAGGCCTCCAGGGCTCCCTGCATCAGCCCGAGATGGATCGGGCAGACCACTTGAGTGGAGGTTTCAGCGAGCTCCAGAAACGGGCAGTGTCGCAGACCGAGTTGCTCGTCTCCCGGGTCATTGGATTCCAGGCGTTCGGGTTCGAAGCCCAGCTCGTCGAGCATCTCGAGCAGGTGGTCGGTGGATTCTTCGGCGTCGACGGGACCGGATGGCTGGTGCAGCGGCCGCAGCCGATGCCCCCACGCCCGGCCGGCAGCCAGTGCTTTGCCGCTGGGGTCGGCGTCGGCGGCCAGCCCGATGGTGAGGATCTCGGCGAGCAGCCGGAACCGGCGGGTTCCGCCCCGGTCCATCTGGCGGATGGCCTGGAACATCAGCGCGGGGCGTCCGCGTCCTTTGTGATCGGGCTCGGTGTGCTCGACGCGACCTTCTTCAACCAGGGTGTCCAGGTGAAAACGCACCGTGTTGGGGTGCACCCCCAGCTCGTCGGCGATCTGGGCGATGCTCAGCGGTTCGTCGGCGGCCTGTACCAGCCGCAGAACGTCGAGGCGACGTCCTCCAGGTGGTACAGGCGGCTTGGCGATGTCGCTCACTCCCCCTGGGGTGGGTAACTGGCCACCAGCGGGGTGTCGATGCCCAGCGGGCCGATCTTGGCGGCGCCGCCGGGCGAGCCGAGCGCCTCATCGCGCCCGGGCAGCGCCTCGGTGAAGAACTCCGCGTTGTCGGCCAGGTGCGGCTGGAGCTCGTCCGGGAGGTCATCTTCGTAGTAGATGGCCTCGACCGGGCACACCGGCTCGCAGGCTCCGCAGTCCACACACTCGTCCGGGTGGATGTAAAGGGCTCGTCCGCCTTCGTAGATGCAGTCAACCGGGCACTCCTCCACGCAGGCCCGGTCCATCACGTCAACGCACGGCTTCCCGATCACATATGCCATGGGCAGAGAGTTTACACAAGTGATTTTGTAGAAACTAGAAAGGCAGACCTAAATCTCGGGGGGCCGAATGCGGGGTCTCGGCACTCCCCCGCGACGGCCACCCGACTGACCCGAAAACGCTTGCGCTCGTTGCGGATTCACCCAGAACATCAGCCCGCCGCGGGGCGGTTGCACGGACGTGCCAGTGGGAGGCCGCAGTGTCGCGGCGTGGGGCCGTCGAGTAGAAACGAATGATGACTGACGCCCCGCGTTACCGTGCCTCCGCCGACTTCCCCAGCCTTCGGTTGGAGCCCGGCGACAACGGCGTGCTGGAGCTGGTGCTGGACGCGCCGGGATTGAACTCGGTGGGCCCGCAGATGCACCGTGATCTCGCCGACGTGTGGCCGGCTCTCGACCGCGATGACGACGTGCGGGCGGTGCTGGTGCGAGGTGAGGGCAGGGCCTTCTCTGCCGGCGGCAGCTTCGAGCTGATCGAAAAGATCGTCGGTGATCACGCCGGACGGATGCAGGTGCTGCGCGAGGCCCGCGATCTGGTGCTGAACATGGTCAACTTCTCCAAGCCGGTGATCTCGGCGATCAATGGCCCGGCCGTCGGCGCAGGACTGGTGGTGGCACTCCTCGCGGACATCTCGGTGGCGGGGCGCACCGCCCGACTGATCGACGGCCACACCAAGCTCGGGGTGGCCGCGGGGGATCACGCGGCGATCTGCTGGCCGCTGCTGGTAGGCATGGCCAAGGCCAAGTACTACCTGCTGACCTGCGAAACGCTGCACGGCGAGGAGGCCGAGCGAATCGGACTGGTCTCCAAGTGCGTCGACGACGACGAGGTGCTGGCCACCGCGACCCGCATCGCCGACGACCTGGCGCACGGCGCCCAAGACGCGATCCGCTTCACCAAGCACAGCCTCAACTACTGGTATCGGCAGTTCGCGCCGGCCTTCGAGACCGCGTTGGGGCTGGAGTTCCTCGGTTTCTCCGGTCCCGACGTGCACGAGGGGTTGGCCGCCATCCGGGAGAAGCGCAAGCCGCAGTTCGGCTGAGCCGGCGGCCGCTCAGACCCGTTGCGCGCCGAGCGCCTGTTCCTTGGCCCAGCGGTAGTCGGCCTTGCCCGACGGTGAACGCTGCAGCTGGGCGCAGAACACCACGTCCTTGGGCAGCTTGTAACGCGCGATGTAGTTGGCGGCCTCGGTGACGATGTCCTGCGCCCCGGCGTCGGCGCCCGGCGCCAGCTGAACCACCGCGACCACCTCGTTGCCCCACCGCTCGCTGGGCCGGCCCACCACCACAACGTCGTAGACCGCGGGATGATGCGCGATCGCGGCTTCGACCTCCTCGGCGAAGATCTTCTCGCCGCCGGAGTTGATCGTCACCGAGTCTCGGCCCAGCAGCTCGATGCCACCGTCGGCGTCCCAGCGGGCCCGGTCGCCGGGGACCGAATGCCGGATCCCCTCGATGACCGGGAAGGTGCGCGCGGACTTCTCCGGGTCGCCGAGATAACCCAGCGGCACATATCCCTGCTGTGCCAGCCAGCCGATCTCGTCGTCGCCGGGCCGCAGAATGCGGGCCATGTCCTCGCTGACCACGACCGCGCCCGGGTTCGGGGTGAAGCGGCCGGTGGAGGCCTGAGCCCGGCTGGTGGTCTGCCCCATCTGCGCCCCGGTCTCCGAGGAGCCGCCGGCGTCGAGGATCGACAGCTGCGGCAGCAGATCCAAGAGGCGTTGCTTGATCGGCACGGTGAGCGGCGCTCCGCCGCTGGCCAGCACCAACAGTCCCGACAGATCGTCCGCCAGCGCGGAGCCTCCGGCTTCCAGTGCGTCGGCGAGCGGGCGCGCGAAGGCATCGCCGACGATCGAGAGCGATATGACCCGCTCTTTGGCCGCCAGTTCCCAGGCCCCGACCGGGTCGAACCGGTCGGTGGTCGCCGACATCACGAAGGGCCGCCCGCCCAGCAGGGTGATGAAGGCGGCCCACTGGGCTGCGCCGTGCATCAACGGCGCCACCGTCATCGAGCCGGCGGCCGCTGCCGTTCGGGCGCGTTCGACGATCTCTTCCACGGTGGTGGGCACGGCGCCGGTGCCGAACTGACGGCCGCCCATGGCGCCAACGAAGATGTCGTGCTGACGCCACAACACGCCTTTGGGCATGCCGGTGGTGCCACCGGTGTAAAGCAGGTATAGATCGTCCGGGGACAGCGCCAGGCCCAACGGTTCGGCGGAGGTGGTGGCCAGCAGCTCCTCGTAGCGCACCGCACCGGGCAGCGGCGCATTCCCCGAGGCGTCATCGACGTGGATCAGCGGCATCGCGGGCAGCAGGTCACCGGCCTGCTGCAGCGCTTCGGCCAAGGTGGGGGCGTACCGGGCGTGGTACATGATCGCCTCGGTGGAGGCGTTGGCCAGCAGGTAGACCAATTCGTCCGCGACGTAGCGGTAGTTGACGTTGAACGGCGCGACCCGGGCGTTGTAGGCACCGAGCATGCCTTCCAGATATTCGTTGCCGTTGGCCAGGTACAGCGCGAGGTGACTCTGACCGGATTCATCGGGGGCCAGCTCGGACCGCTCGCGGCGTGCGCCCAGGCCGCGCTCATGCAGCGCCCGCGCCAACCGGCGGGATCGGTCCTCGATCAGCTGATAGCTGAATCGCCGGTCGCCGAAGACGATGCAGTCCCGATCGCCGATGGCCGCCGCAACTGCTGAGAACACTTGGGCGAGGTTGAATTCCACTACCCCTCCTCGATCGATCGCAACGCCTGGGCAACGCTACTAGGTGACACATCTCCGGGCCGCCGACGGTCGTGACGGGCTTTCCTGGGCAACGTCAGGCATGCTTGGCCGCATGTCGGTGGATGTCCTTCTGTACTCGATCCCGCCCGTCTTGATCTATCTGCTCGTCGGCGCGGTCATCGGGGTAGAGAGCCTGGGCGTCCCGTTGCCGGGCGAACTCATGCTGGTCGGCGCCGCGCTGTTGTCATCGCGGCACGAGTTGGGGGTCGATCCGGTCGGTGTTGCGGTGGCGGCGGTGATCGGTGCGGTGATCGGTGACTCAATCGGCTATTCGATCGGCCGGCGATTCGGTATGCCGCTCTTCGACCGCCTGGGCCGTCGATTTCCGAATCACTTCGGCCCCGGCCATGTCGCCTTCGCCGAACGGTCCTTCGGCCGTTGGGGCGCCAGCGCGGTGTTCTTCGGTCGATTCGTGGCACTGCTGCGTATCCTGGCCGGCCCGCTGGCCGGGGCTCTGAAGATGCACTACCCGCACTTTCTGATAGCGAACGTGACCGGCGCGATTTTCTGGGCCGGCGGGACTACCGCCCTGGTGTATTACGCCGGCGTCGCAGCCGAACACTGGCTGTCCCGGTTCTCCTGGGTGGCGCTGCTGATCGCGCTGCTCGCCGGGCTGATCGCTGCCCTCGCACTGAAGGGCCGCGTCGGTGCCCAGATCGCGGAGCTAGATGCCCAACATCGAGCCCAGCGGGACCCCGTCACCGAATAGCCAGCGAATTGGTGGGCGAATAAGGGTTGTCCCCGCACCCAAGCGAGAGCATGGTGGAAGGGACCGGCGGCGCCGCCGGGGCGTCGCCCGATCACCCGGAGGCCCTTATGTTCGCGCGCGCAACCACCATTCACGCCCATCCGTCCTTCCTTGATGAGGGGATCACCCACGTCCGCGGCGTAGTGATGCCGACCCTGGCCGACATGGACGGCTGTGCGGGGATGTCAATGCTGGTCGACCGCGACGCCGGCCGGTGCATCGTCACCTCGTCCTGGCTGGATGAGGACACCTTGCGAGCAAGCGAGGCCGGCGCTCAGCAGATGTGCGACCGTGCCGCGGAGATCTTCCACGCCACTGCCGAGATCACCCGCTGGGAGATCGCCGCGGTGCGCCGTGATCACCGGTCTCGGCGGCACGCGGGTGTGCGCGTCACCTGGCTGCGGACCGACCCGGCGGGCTGCGAGCGGATGATCGACACCTACAAGCTGGCGCTGATCCCCGAGTTGGAGGATCTGCACGGTTTCTGCAGCACCACCTTGCTGGTGGATCGGCATTCGGGACGCGCGGTGTCGTCGGTCAGCTTCGACGACCGAGCGGCGCTGGTGGCCAGTCGCAGCAGCGAGCAGGGGATCTGGGCCCGCGCCGTCAATGACGCGGGTGCCGAGGTGCTCGAGGTCGCGGAATTCGATCTGGCGATAGCCCATCTCAACGTGCCCGAGATGGCCTGAGCTCCCGGAGGAGTTTGCTCTGGCCTAGCCGGGGCTGAAATTGCCGTGAAACCCCTGCGGGATGTGGTGGGTCAGCTGGGCGGTGGCAACGGGGCCGCGGTCGAGATCGCGCGCGTCGAAGATCACCAATCGTGACCTGTGCTGCGCGGCATGGTATTCCACGGTGAGCAGCCAACCGTCGTCCTCCGCGGTGGCGTTGGGCCGCGGGGTGAAGACGGGCTCGCAGAAGCTGTCGCCGGTCCCCTGGGCGGTGTAGGTGGTTTCGGTGCGCTCGATCAAGTCGAGCTTGGTGATCGAGTCGTAGAACGAGCCCAGTCGCCTGCGGCTGCTGACATAGGCGTATCGGTGCGGCCGTCCCTCGTAGCCGCCGTGGTGGCGGGGAAACTCGCAAGGCGTGTCACTCAACGGTTCACGGGTGACACGACCCGATGCGGTGATGCGGAATCGGGTGAACTCCGACCGGGCATCCACCAGGGTGCTGGTGTGAAATCGTGCGATGCGCTCCAGCAGCCGGCCGTCGGCGTAGGTGATCGAGTCGACGACCACATCGCTGCCGTCGTCGTAGGCATTGCTCAGATGGAACTGGAGCACGGGGTCGCACCCGACCTGGCGGATGTCACCGCCGTCGCGCGGGACCAGGATGAACGCGCTGCCACGCTCGGGTCGATAGTGCATGGCGTCGCCGAGCGGCTTGAGCCCTAAGGCGATCGGCACCGCGTCGGGAATGATCGGCGACACCAGGAACACCAGGTAGCGCTCCGTGAGCGCGAAATCGTGCACCATGGCGACGTAAGGCAGCCCCGCCGAGCGAAAGTGCGTCAGGCGTCCACGCACATCGGTGCGGTAGATGCGCAGGTGCGGCCGCGGGATGAATTCGACCCCGAAGTTGAACATCTCCCCGCTGCGGGGGCACAAGCTCGGGTGCGCCGAGTAGGAACCCATCCATCGCAGCCGCCCGCCGAATCGGCGAACGCCCCGCGTCTCCAAGGTGACGGGGTCGATCTCGTGTGGCGGACCGCCCTCCCACAGTGCATAAAGGTGGCCGGCATGCTCAACAATGTTGGTGTTGGCCAGATTTGGCGGGATCCTGCCGATGTTGGTCCGCCAGCCGCCGGCCGCGGCAGTGCCCAAGTGTCGGGTTCCCGTTTTGCCGAGGTAGTGGCGCGTGCGGACGTAGCGATTGCGGTAGTGCACGTTCCCGTCGCCGATGGTGAACGCCGAGACCATGCCGTCGCCGTCGAAGAGGTGATGCAGCGGCCGCCCGGTGTGGTCCTCCCACCGTCCGGGGCCATTGCGATAGAGCGTCCCAGCCAAGTCGGCGGGCAGCGATCCCTCGATCTCGGTGACGCGGTAGTCGTACTCGACGGGTTGCGGTTCACTGACTCCGAGGCTGCAGTAGTCGGCGTCGGCGAGGCCGGCGAGCCGTGCTGCCGCACAGTGCCGCTCGCCGGTCGTCAACGTCGCCAGATATCGCTCCAGGCCCGGGTGCGCGGCGGAGGCTGCATTCGGCGTCGGACTGTAGGACCTCACGGGAACTCCTCACCTAGCGGCGCTCGCCAACGAACCAAACTGAAGACGCAGCTGCAGATTAGTCTCAGTTTGAGCGCCGGAGCATCGACACCGTCGTTGACACGATCTGGCTTG
This sequence comes from Mycobacterium sp. P7213, assembly GCF_900604305.1. Taxonomy (NCBI): domain Bacteria; kingdom Bacillati; phylum Actinomycetota; class Actinomycetes; order Mycobacteriales; family Mycobacteriaceae; genus Mycobacterium; species Mycobacterium sp. P7213. The sequence goes on along the minus strand of NZ_UWOA01000020.1, from coordinate 54,103 downwards.
CCACAAAACGAGAAAAGCCACCTGTCACCAGGTGGCTTTCTTGTGGTCCCGGCTGGGATCGAACCAGCGACCTTCCGCGTGTGAGGCGGACGCTCTCCCCCTGAGCTACGAGACCGGATGAACGAGGACGAACACTAGCACGCCGAACCCGCTAAGCATCAATGCGCAGGCCGCCTTTCGGGCGACTCGCCGCTCTGACATGCAAAGTTGTGTTGTCTCACATCAGTCGGCTAATGTTCTGCATCGCGCCGGGCGACGATCTCGCCCGAGGCACGCGGATGTAGCGCAGTTGGTAGCGCATCACCTTGCCAAGGTGAGGGTCGCGGGTTCGAATCCCGTCATCCGCTCGAGGGTGTCAAGTGGCATCAACCCCTTGCGGTGGAGTGGCCGAGTGGTGAGGCAACGGCCTGCAAAGCCGTGCACACGGGTTCGATTCCCGTCTCCACCTCCGTCCCAAGGCTCTAAGCGCGGTTAGCTCAGCGGGAGAGCGCTTCCCTGACACGGAAGAGGTCGCTGGTTCAATCCCAGTACCGCGCACCAGACTCAACACTGTGAAGACCCCTGCCGCCACCGCGTGACGACAGGGGTTTTTCCGTTTCGAACAACTAGGCCTTGTTCGCCTTTGAGCGCCATGCCGACGAGCGCGGTCACGATGGTGCCCCACACGCTGCCCCCGACCAGCCCCCCGAGGCCGCAACCGAGCAGACTCCCCAGCCCGCCCGSACGGGGACCTTTGCCGAGGTGTCGACTCTGTTGCTCCCGTGCGGGCCGCCGTAGCACCTGCGAGCAGCGAATCGAGCATCGCCCGGACCATCGCGGACGTTGCGCGGCTTTGTTAGCTGCATCCACAGACCGGATCACGCTGCACAAAGTCGCATTAGCGGCAGATCGAGCGGAATCCCGGGCCGGGACGAGGCCATCAGCCGGGAAGCACCACAATCGTTAGCAATGCACGAAGCGGGAATTGCGAAAGGTGGCCCATGAATCGACCCATCGCCGCCCTGTCGGTATTGGCCCTGGCCGCCGCCATGTCAGCGGCATGTTCGAGCCACACCGACTCGACGAGTGCGCCACCCGCGGCCGGCACCCTCAGCGGATCGAGCCCGGCCACCCCGAAACCTGCGGGGCACACCGGCGACACTCTGTCCCTGACCCGAGTCGATGGCAGCACCGTCACCGTCACCTTGGACAAGGTGATCGACCCCGCGACCATCACGCCCGGCCCCGGCGACCCGGGCATCAGTTACATCGCAACGCAGTTCACGATCGCCAACCCGGGAACCGCAACCATGAACGGCGACGTCAACACCAACGTCTGGGCGTTCGGTTCCGACGGGCAGCGCTACGCGCCGAATCTCAAAGATGTCGGCGAGTGCACGAACTTCGACGCCGGCATGTTCCACATCGCCCCCGGCGAGTCCGCGACCGGCTGCGTGGTGTTCGCCTTGCCTGCGGGTGTCAGCCCGGCGAAAGTCAGGTATGCCCCGTCATCCGGGTTCGCCGACGGCTTCGGGGAATGGCTGTTGCCCTCCCCCAGCCGTGCCGTCCCGTCCCCGGTCGTCAACTAACCGTTGACGATTCTCTAGCGTCAACCTAACGTTGACGGCATGGCCGATCCGACGCCGCTCGTGCCCTCCGTCCGCCTCGACGACCTGATCAACGCCATCACCGGCGTGCACGACGACGCCCTGAAGCGGTTGACCGATGCCGTACTGGCCGCCGAGCACCTCGGCGAAGTCGCCGACCATCTGATCGGGCACTTCGTCGACCAGGCGCGCCGATCAGGGGCTTCGTGGACCGATATCGGAAAGTGCATGGGCGTCACCAAGCAGGCGGCGCAGCAGAAGTTCGTCCCGCGTCCCGAGGTCGCCACGCTCGATCCCGAACAGGGCTTCGCCCGCTTCACCCCGCGGGCGCGCAGTGCCGTGGTTGCGGCCCAGAACGCCGCCCACCGAGCACGCAACACCGAGATCACCCCCGATCATCTGGTCTTGGGACTCCTGCACGATCCCGGCGCGCTGGCCACCGCATTGCTCACCGCGCAGCAGATCGACCCGCAATCCCTTGCCGCCGCCGTCACCCTTGAGCCCGGCGACACCGAACCGCCCGCACTCATCCCGTTCAACGGCCCAGCCCGCAAGGCACTGGAGCTGACCTTCCGCACCGCACTTCGCCTCGGCCACAACTACATCGGCACCGAACACCTGCTGCTGGCGCTGCTGGAAGCCGAGGATGGCACCGGCCCCTTACACCGTGCCGGCGTCGACCGGGGCCGGGCCGAAGCCGATCTGGCTCGAGCACTGGAGGCGATCACCGTGAACCCGGCCTCCCCCGGTCCTGAAACCGCGAACTGACCCGTCAAACCCCAAGGCCGCTGCACCCGCGATCTCGATGTGCCATCATGCCCAGATGCACCGCTGGATTCTGGCCCTGGTCACTTCCGTCGTCACCGCGTTGACTGCCCTGATTGCGCCGGCCGCCGGGTACGCCACGCCGACCACCACCCCGGAAGCGCCGATCGGTCGCCTCGGCGACACGCTGCGCATCTCCTACCACGATGAGGCATTCGGCCCGATCGTCGCCGACGTCACGGTGCATGACGTGGTGCCCAGCGAGATCCCCCCGGGCTGGGGCGCGAACGGCTCGCCGCGCTGGCGCAACCAGGGCGGGCCGTGGCGGGCGAACGTGACCGTGCACCCGATCTCGGTGCCCAACCCCTACATCATGGCGGCCTCAGTCACCTTCGACGGTGTCACGCCCGGCGGCGACGCATACGTGGCCAAGCACACCGATGACCCGACCACCCTGGACGCGGTGCTTACCAACGCTCCCGCGGGCTCCACCGTCGACGGTGGCGTGTACTGGGACGTCTACCGCGGCTTGGTCACCCACGTGGTGATGCTGTCGCGCAATACCGGCCTGCGCCTGGCCCAATGGAATCTGTGAGTCCTACGTCGAGGCTCGCTAACCCCCGGGTTTGATGCGGTGGTCCAGCGTCGCCTCTCCTACGTCGAGGCTCGCTAACCCCCGCTGCTGAGCGCAAGCAGCCGGGAGGTGGCCCGCAGGTACTTCTTGCGATAACCGCCCGCCAGCATCTCGGCGCTGAAGATCTGGTCGAGTTTGGCCCCGGACGCCACCACCGGAATGCCCGCGTCGTACAGACGGTCGGTGAGAGCGACCAACCGCAGTGCCACATTCTGATCGTCAATGGGGTGCGCACCGGTGAGAAACACCGCGGTGACCCCCTCGATCAGAGTCAGGTAGCGCGACGGATGCATGGTGGCCAGGTGGACACACAGCCCGTCGAAGTCGTCCAGTGTCGCCCCGGGGCTCGCCGCTGCGCGCTGCGTGACCTGTTCCGCTGAGGGCGGTTCGGGCGCCGGCGGCAGATCCCGGTGCCGATAGTCCGGACCGTCCACGCGTACCGGGGTGAAAATACTTGCCAGCGCACTGATCTCGCGTAAAAAGTCCTGCACCGCGAAACGACCTTCGCCGAGCTGCTCAGGCAACGTATTCGAGGTCGCGGCAATCGAGACCCCGCGCGCCACCAGCTCCGACAACAACCGTGACACCAGGGTGGTGTTGCCCGGATCGTCGAGTTCGAACTCGTCGATGCACACCACGGTATAGCCGCCGAGCAACTCGATGCACTCGGTGAAACCGAACACCCCGGCCAACTGGGTCAGCTCCATAAACGTCGCAAATGCCGTGCCAGGCGCCTGCCCAGCGCCATCGCCGGCGCCGGTGATCGTGTGATAGATCGAGGCCAGCAGGTGCGTCTTGCCGACACCGAAACCGCCGTCGAGGTAGATACCCACTCCCGGCAACACCTCACGCTTGCCCAGCAGCTTGCGCCTTCCGGCGCGCCGGGTCACGGCCTGCGCGCAGAACGCGGTGCACGCGGTCACCGCGGCCGCCTGGCTGGGTTGCGCCGGGTCTGGCCGGTAGCTGGCGAAGCTGGCACCCGCGAACGTCGGCGGCGGCTTGAGCTGCGCGATCAACCGTTCTGGGGATACCGCCGGATGCCGGTCCACCAGATGGTCTATCGACTCGGCGGCTGGATTGGGCACGCACGAACTGTAGTCACATGGTGCAATCGAGGCCATGTCCGACCTCACCGCAGACCCCGGATTCATCCTGCTGGGCTCCACGGCGCCCGTCGACGACGCCGAACTGGGCCGGCTGTACGCCTATCCCGAAACCGACGCGCCACGCGTGTGGCTGCGCGCCAATTTCATCGGCAGCATCGACGGCGGCGCAACGGTGGCCGGCACCTCCGGCGGGCTGGCCGGAGCCGGTGATCGATCCTTGTTCATGCTGCTGCGGGCGCTGGCCGACATCGTGCTGGTCGGCGCGGGCACGGTCCGAGTCGAGAACTACGGCGGAGCGCGGCTCGGTGTTGCCCAACGCCAGGGCCGCCGTGACCGCGGACAGTCCGAGCTACCCCGGCTGGCGATCGTCACCCAGTCCGGGCAACTGGACCGAGACCTGCGGGTGTTCAACGACACTGAGCTGGCACCGCTGGTGTTGACCTGTTCCGCGGTCGCCGACGACACCCGGCGGCGGTTGGCCGGTTACGCCGAAGTACTGGACTGTTCGGGCGATGACCCCGGGCGGGTCGATGAAGCCGTAGTGCTGGCCGAGCTGGCGCAGCGCGAGCAGTTCCGGGTCCTCACCGAAGGCGGCCCGACCCTGCTGGGATCGTTCATCGAGCGAGAGCTGCTCGACGAGCTGTGCCTGACCATGGCCCCCTATCTGGTCGGTGGCCTGGCCCGCCGGATCGCCACCGGCCCGGGTGAGCTGACGACGCCGATGCGATGTGCGCATCTGCTCTCCGACGAATCCGGCTACCTCTACGGCCGCTACGTCAAAAGCGCGCGCCTATAAGGTGAACGGCATGACCAGCTCTTCGAGGTTCGCCCGGATCGCGGTGGTGACGGCTGCCGTCGTGCTGGCCGGGTCCGCGCCCCTGCTGGCCGGTTGCGCGCCCGGGCTGGCCGCCGACCCGCGTTTCGCAACCAACTCCGGCGCGGGACCCCAGGGGCAACCGGAATCCACCTCGGATCACGCCGGGCCGCCGCCGGTGGAGGTGCCCAAGAACGACCTGCCGTGGCATGACTGCACCGCCCGGGTCTTCGGCGACGCCGCGGTTCCCGCCACACCCGGGGTGCGGCTGGACTGCGCCAGTTACGACGCCGACGTCGACCCACTCGGCGGCGGCTCCGGGTCGATCGGCATCGGGGTGGTGCGGGCGCGCTCCGTGCAGACCCCGGGCGATGCCGGTCCCGTCGTGTTCACCACCGGCTGGGACCTGCCGTCGTCGCTGCAGCTGCCGATCTGGCTGGCGCGGGCCGGCGCGGACGTGCTCAAGAGCCACCCGATCGTCGCCGTGGACCGGCGCGGCATCGGGATGTCCAGCCCGGTGGATTGCCGCGATCGCAGCCAGCGCGACGAAATGTGGAATCAGGCGCAATTCGCCCCGGGCGACGACCCGGTGGCCAGTCTCGGCACGGTCACCATGGAAGCCACCACCGACTGCACCGACTCCATCTCGCCGGGTGAATCCTCCTACGACAACACCCACGCCGCCACCGATCTCGAACGGCTACGCAGCATTTGGGACATCCCCGCGCTCGCGCTGGTCGGCATCGGCAACGGCGCTCAGATCGCCCTGGCCTACGCCGGTTCGCATCCCGGGAAGGTGGCCCGGCTGGCACTGGACTCCCCCATCCCGCTCGGAGTCGCCGCCGAGGCCGCGGCCGAGGAACGGGTCAAGGGCCAGCAGGCGGCCTTCGAGGCGTTCGCCGCGCAGTGCGTCGCGGTGAGCTGTGCACTGGGTCCGGATCCGAAGGGTGCGGTCAACGCGGTGCTGGACTCCGCCCGCTCCGGGCAGGGTCCCGGCGGCGCCTCGGTGGCCGCGGTGACCAATGCGATCGTGACGTCCCTGGGTTATCCCACCGGCGATCGCGTCAACACCACCAACGAGTTGGCCAAGGCGCTGGCCTCGGCCAATTCCGGCGACGCCAACCTGTTGAACAACCTGATCAACCGGGCCCAAGGCACCACCGGCAGTGACGGCCACTTCATCAACTCATGCGCCGACGCGCACAACCGGCCTACGCCAGACCGGGTCCGGGAACTGGTGGTCGCCTGGGGCAAGGAATACCCGCAGTTCGGCACGGTCGGCGCGCTGGACATGGCGCAATGCCTGAGCTGGCCCAGCAGCAGCACCCCGGACCTGCCCAAGGAACTCAAAATCGATGTGCTGCTGCTGGGAGTGCAGAACGATCCGATCGTCGGGGAGGAAGGTGTGGCGGCCACCGCCGCGGCCGTCATCAACGCCGGATCGGCCAGCAAGCGGGTGATGTGGCAGGGCATCGGCCATGGCGCCGCGGTGTATTCGGCGTGCACGCTGCCGCCCCTGATCGGCTACCTCGACAGCGGCAAGTTGCCCGACACCGACGTCTACTGCCCGGCCTGACCCGGACTCCTGAGTCCGGTCCGGGGTACGGTTCGCTGGTGACGGCAGCCGACTCCTTGACACACCGGGCGGGCAGCGCCCTACAGGCCGCGTTCCGGCCCCCCACGTCCCCGCCGAGCACCGCCACCGTACTGCGTTCGGTGCTGTGGCCGGTGGCCATCATGTCGTTGATCCATCGGGCCATCATCCTGCCGCTGAACGGCAACATCACCGATGACTTCAAACCGGTGTACCGGGCCGTGCTGAACTTCCGGCACGGCCTGGACATCTACAACGAGCACTTCGACTACGTCGATCCGCACTACCTGTACTCCCCCGGCGGCACCCTGCTGATGTCACCGTTCGGGTATCTGCCGGAGACCCTGTCGCGCTACACGTTCATCGCCACCAACACGATTGCGATCGTGCTCGCCGCCTACCTGCTGTTGCGGATGTTCGGATTCGGATTGAGCTCGGTGGCCGCGCCGGCCCTGCTGGCCGCGATGTTCCTCACCGAAAGCGTGAGCAGCACACTGGTGTTCACCAACATCAACGGCGTGATTCTGCTGGCCGAAGTGTTGTTCCTGCGTTGGCTGCTGGACGGCCGGGAGAGCCGCCAGTGGTGGGCCGGTGTCGCCATCGGGCTGACCATCGTGGTCAAACCGGTGCTGATACCGCTGCTGCTACTGCCGCTGCTGAGCCGGCAGTGGCGGCCGTTCGTCGGGGCGATAGCGGTGCCGGTGTTGTTCAACGTGGTGGCGTTCCCGCTGGCCAGCGATCCGAAAAGCTACTTCACCCAGACGGTGCCCTACATCATGGGCACCCGCGACTACTTCAACTCCTCGATCCTGGGTAACGGCGTGTTCTTCGGGCTGCCGTCGGGTCTGATCCTGTTCCTGCGGGTGCTGTTCACTGTGTTGGCCGCCGTCAGCCTGTGGTTGCTCTACCGCTACTACCGCACCCGCGACCCCCGGTTCTGGATGCTGACCTCGTCGGGTGTGCTGCTGACCGCGTCGTTCCTGGTGCTGTCACTGGGGCAGGGCTACTACTCGATCGTGCTGTTCCCGTTCCTGATGACCGTGGTGCTGCCGAACTCTGTGCTGCGCAACTGGCCGGCGTGGCTGGGGGTCTACGGCTTCATGACCCTGGACAAGTGGCTGATCTTCCGGTGGATGAACATCGGACGACCGCTGGACTACCTCAAGATCACCTACGGCTGGTCACTGCTGCTGATCGTGATCTGCACGGTGCTGTGTTACCGCTACCTGGACGCCAAGGAGCAGGGCCGCCTGGATGACGGGATCGATCCGGCGTGGCTGACGGCGGAGCCGGGCGCAGCGGGTCACCGCGAACGCTAACGTGGAGGCATGACCTCTCCCAAGGTGTCGCTCACCGACGACGAGTGGCGCGCGAAACTGACCCCCGAAGAGTTCGCGGTGCTGCGCCGCGCCGGTACCGAACCGCCCAACACCGGCGAATACACCGACACCACCGCCGAAGGCGTCTATGAATGCCGGGCGTGCGGTGCCGAACTGTTCCGCAGCACAGAGAAATTCCCTTCTCACTGCGGTTGGCCCTCGTTCTTCGACCCGGCCGATTCCGACGCGGTGATACTTCGCTCTGATGACTCACTGGGGATGCGGCGCACCGAGGTGCTGTGCGCGTCCTGCCACAGCCATTTGGGCCACGTGTTCACCGGCGAGGGTTACCCCACCCCCACCGACCAGCGCTACTGCATCAACTCGATTTGTCTGCGGTTGGTGCCGCCGTCCTGACGAACGCGTCGCGTCCTGAACACCGAGCCTGTTGTTACCGTGGCCACCACCTAGCACTTTCCCGCGCTAACTACAGCTTCGAGGGCCGCTACGGCAGCGACGCCACCAGTTGGTCTACCTCGACCCGGGGGCCGGTGAAGAACGGGGTTTCCTCCCGGGCATGCAACCGGGCCTCGGTGTTGCGCAGATCGCGCATCAGGTCGACGATCCGGTCGAGTTCGGGCGCCTCGAACGCCAGAATCCACTCGTAGTCCCCCAGGGCGAACGCGGGCACGGTGTTGGCCCGCACATCCTTGTACTCCCGGGCCGCCATGCCGTGCTCGGCCAGCATCCTGCGGCGGTCCTCTTCGGGCAGGACGTACCACTCGAGCGACCGCACGAAGGGGTACACGCAAACGTACGCACCTGCCGGTTCACCGGCGATGAAGGCCGGGACATGACTGCGGTTGAACTCGGCCGGCCGGTGCAACGCCACGCTGCTCCACACCGGCGCGCAGGCCCGGCCCAGTGCGGTGCGGCGGAACCCGGCGTAGGTGGCCTGCAGATCCTCGATGCGCTCGGCGTGCGTCCAGATCATGAAGTCGGCGTCGGCGCGCAGACCGGCGACGTCATACACCCCACGGACCACCACGCCGCGCTCTTCCTGCTGCTTCAAGAAGGTGGCGACCTGGTCGGCGATCGCCTCTCGGGTCTGCGAACCCGCGTCGAGTCCACTCGGATTCACCGAGAACACCGAGAACATCACGTAGCGGAGAGTGGAGTTCAGCTTGTCGTAGTCGAGGTGCGCCATGGCCCATATGCTGCCACGATGCGCTGTGAAGTTCGCTAGGGCGCCGGGGTGGCGCTGATCACGGCCGCTACGGCCCGGTCGGCCGCGGCGATGCAAGCCGGCACCCCGATGCCGTCGAGGTAGTTGCCGGCCACTGCCACGGTCGGTGGCAGCGCGGCGCGCAGTCCGGTGACCAAAGCGGCATGGCCGGATCGATATTGCGGCATCGCCGCAGGCCAGCGTTGCACGCGCACGTCGATAGGGTCCACCGTGAGGCCGAAGACGGCTTCCAGGTCCTGCACCGACCACGCCACCAGTTCCGCATCCGAGGCGCTGGTGCGGGGGTCGCCGAACCGACCGAAGGACAACCGCAGCACCTCGACCCTGCCGCCGTATCCCCGGTCGCCCCATTTGCGCGATGTCAGAGTGATCGCCTTGGCGTGCAGTCGTTCCCCGGTGGCAACCAGCACTCCGGAGTTGTTCGGGAACGCCGCACCGGCGGGTACCGCCATCGCCACCACCACCGAGGACGCGCTGCCGATCCGGCTGGCCGCTGCCGATGCACGCGGCGCGAAGCCGGTGGCCAACCGGGCCAGCACGGGGGCGGGCACCGCGACCACCACCCGGTCGGCGCGATGATGCCCGCCGCTGGCGTCTCGTAACAGCCAGCCATCGCCGGTCGGGTCGATCTGGGTCACCGCCGACTGCACCCAGCGCGGCCTGGCGCTGCGCACCAGCGCGTTGACCAGCACTTGATACCCGCCGGTGATCGCCCCGAACACCGGCCTACCAGTGGTCGTGGGCAGTGCTCGCCGCACGGCCTCGGTCAGACTGGACGCACCCTCATCGAGCAGGGTGGCCAGGCCCGGAACCGCCGAGCGCAGCCCGATGGTCGCCGCCGAACCCGCATACACCCCGCCGATCAGCGGATCCACCGAGCAGGCGACCACCTGTGCCCCGAATCGGTCGGCCACCAGCGCTCCCAGAGCCGGATCACTGCCCGGTTCGAACGCCAACGGCCGGGTGGGCTCGCTTGCCATCCGGGCGAGAGTTCCGTTGTCGACCAGCCCAGCCATCGACTCCGGCGACGACGGAATCCCGCTCAGGGTGTCCGGCGGCAACCGATGCAGCAGCCGGCGGCTGTAGAGCAACGGCCGCACTCCGGTGGTACTGCGCTGCCGATCGGCCAAACCCAGCTCGGCCAGCAGTACCGGTACTTCGGGCCGGCGGGCGATGAACGCCTCGGCACCCACGTCCACGGCCATCCCGCCCAGGGTCTCGGTGCGCAACAGCCCCCCGAGCCGGTCGGCCGGATCGAAAATGGTGATGTCGACTGCGTCGCCGAGTGTCGCCCGCAGGCGGTGGGCGGCGGCCAGACCGGAGATTCCGCCCCCGACGACGCAGTACGACGTGGTCACAATGAATGAACCAGCGAGACCAAGTCGGTCAGCACCCCCGGGTCGATCTCCGGCAGCACGCCGTGGCCGAGGTTGAACACGTGCCCCGACGCCCCGGCCGCGACAGCGGCACGCCCGTCGGCGACGACGGCCTTGGCGGCACGCTCCACGGCGGGCCAGCCCGCCAGCAGCACCGCCGGATCCAGGTTGCCCTGCAAAGCCCGACCGGCGCCCACTCGGGCGGCGGCGTCGGTCAGCGAAGTACGCCAGTCCACACCGACGACCGTGGCGCCGGCGGCGGCCATCTCACCCAAGAGCTCACCGGTCTGCACTCCGAAGTGCGTCATCGGCACCTCCCGGTCGGCGAGTGTGGCGAACACCCGGGCACTGTGTGGCGCCACGAAGCGCCGGTAGTCGGCCAGGCACAGCGTTCCGGCCCAAGAATCGAACAACTGGATGGCGTCCACGCCGTGGTCGAGCTGCACCGTCAGAAACGCGATAGTCAAGTCCGTGAGCCGGGTCATCAACTCATGCCAGGTGTCCGGATCGGCCAGCATCATCGCCTTGGTGCGGGCATGGGTGCGGCTGGGGCCGCCCTCGACCAGATAGGAGGCCATGGTGAACGGCGCGCCGGCGAAGCCGATCAGCGGCACCGTTCCGAGCGCGTCCACCAGCAGCGATACCGCCGCCGCGACGGCTGTCACCTGCTGTGGTTCCAACGGCCGCAGGGCGGCGACGTCGGCCGCGGTGCGCACCGGGTTGGCGATCACCGGGCCGACATTGGGCACGATGTCCAGATCCACCCCGGCGCCGCGCAGCGGCACCACGATGTCGGAGAACAGAATCGCCGCATCGACGTCGTGGCGACGGACCGGCTGCAGCGTGATCTCGCAGACCAGTTCGGGGTCAAAACAGGCCGCCAGCATGCTGTGCTGGGCCCGCAGCTGACGATATTCCGGCAGGGATCGGCCGGCCTGGCGCATGAACCAGACCGGTATCCGGTCGGGTTGCCGGCCGGTAGCGGCGGCCAGGTACGGGGAATCAGGCAGTTCACGACGGGCACTCATCGAGCTCAATGCTGCCACGCCGGGTTGCCGCAGGCCGAACCGTGCCGTTTCCTGCGGCGGTCCCGGCTTCCCCTCGCCTCCGCCGACCCTCGCCGAACCGTGCCGTTTCCTTCGGCGGTCCCGGCTTCCCCTCGTGCCGTTTCGGCGCGCCTGTCTGCGCCGATCGGCGACGGGGGTTAGCGTGAGATTCGGTGACCCGCGTCGCGGCGGTGCGCAACAGAGTCCTGTGTGCCGGCCGCCGGCGGCGTGGCGCACGGCAATCAGTTAAGGAGCGGCACCAGTGACATCAGCCGAGCCTGCACCCTTTCGGGAAGCGGTGGCAACGATGCACGCCGCGACCGTGCGGTCGGAAATCGAGCTGGGCCCGATCCGGCCGCCGCAGCGCCTGGCACCCTACAGCTACGCGCTGGGTGCCGAGGTCAAACATCCCGAGACCGACTTCGTCCCGAAAGACTCCGACGGCGACGCCTTCGGCCGGCTGATCCTGCTGTACGACCCCGACGGCACCGACGCTTGGGACGGCACCATGCGGATGGTGGCCTTCATCCAGGCTGACCTGGACCCGCACGAGGCAATCGACCCGTTACTGCCCGAGGTCGCCTGGAGTTGGCTGGTCGAGGCGCTGGGCGCCCGCACCGAGCACGTGACCGCATTGGGTGGCACCGTGACCGCCACTACGTCGGTTCGGTACGGCGACATCTCCGGCCCGCCGCGGGGGCATCAGTTGGAGCTGCGCGCGTCGTGGACCGCCACCACCCCGGAGCTGGGCACCCATGTCCAGGCGTTCTGTGAGGTGCTGGAACACGCCGCGGGCCTACCGCCGGTCGGGATCACCGATCTGAGCTCGCGAACCCGCGTCTGAGATGTCCGACCAGACCACCGAACCGGCCGTCACCGAAGAGCCCGAGCTGACACCACTGCCGCATCCTGCCGATGGGGTGCCGGAGGTGTCGGTCACCCGCAGGCAGATCGATGCCGCCGCCGGCCTGCTGGCAGGCGGCCACGGTCCGTTCGCCGTGGACGCCGAGCGGGCGTCGGGTTTCCGCTATTCCAACCGGGCCTACCTCATCCAGATACGCCGAGCGGGAGCCGGAACGGTGCTGATCGATCCGGTCGGCGCCGGCGAGGACCCCGCTGCCCTGCTGCGGCCGGTGGCCGAGGTGCTCGACGACGACGAGTGGATTCTGCACGCCGCCGACCAGGACCTGGCCTGCCTGGCGGAGGTCGGCATGTGGCCCAAGGCGCTCTACGACACCGAACTGGCGGGACGGCTGGCCGGCTTCGACCGGGTCAACCTGGCCGCGATGGTGCAGCGACTGTTGGGACTGGGCCTGGCCAAGGGCCACGGCGCCGCCGACTGGTCGAAACGACCGCTGCCGGCCGATTGGCTCAACTATGCGGCTCTCGACGTCGAGGTGCTCATCGAACTGCGCCAGGCGGTCGCGGAGGTACTGTCCGAGCAGGGCAAAACCGATTGGGCGGCACAGGAATTCAATCACGTCCGGGTAACCGACTTCACCACGACCACGCGCCGGGACCGCTGGCGGCGGACGTCGGGTATCCACAAGGTGCGCGATCGGCGCGGCTTGGCCGCCGTCCGAGAGCTCTGGACGGTCCGCGACCAGATCGCAGCGCGCCGTGACATCGCGCCCGGACGCATCCTGCCCGACTCGGCGATCATCGCCGCTGCCGTCGCCAACCCCACCACCGTCGAAGAGCTGCTCGCCCTGCCGGTCTTCGGCGGACCCAATCAGCGGCGCAGCGCATCGACCTGGCTGGCAGCGCTGGCCGCGGCGCGTGACAACCCCGAGCCGCCGGAAGCCGGCGAGTCCACCAGCGGCCCACCGCCGCCAACGCGCTGGGCGCGACGCAAGCCCGAGGCCGCCGCACGACTGGAGGCCGTCCGCGCCGCGCTGGGTGCGCTATCCGAGCAGGTGCACGTGCCGACCGAGAACCTGCTCACCCCGGACCTGGTGCGCCGGTTGTGCTGGGATTGGAAACCGGCGGCGCCGAACGCGGCAGCGGTGATCGAGGAGTTCTTGGCCGCCGGCGGCGCGCGCCCCTGGCAGCGCGAGCTGACGGTGCCGGTGCTGGCACAGGCTCTCGGCACCTAGCCGGGCCGAACTCTCGGCAGCCGTGGCCCGGCGCAGCGGTTGCTAGACTTGTCTGTGGAGCAAGCCGTATTCACGTTTCGGCCAGTGCTTCTCACGTCACGCTGACCGTGGACGCGAACCGTCAAGGACTTCCCATGGTTGATTTTCCTGGGAGGACCTCGTGTCACCAATTTTTCGTCGCATCGTCTACGTCAGCAGCTACGAGCTTGTCGCTGTTGCGCTGACCACCTTGGGATTGACCCTGCTGGGGTTCGGCAGCGGCGGTTCAGGTGCCGTCGCGGTGGCGGCATCAACAGTCGCGGTGGTGTGGAACTACGTCTGGACCACCCTCTTCGAGGCATGGGAGCGCCGGCAGGACTCCGCGACCCGCACGGTGGGCCGCCGGATCGTGCACGCCATCGGCTTCGAAGGTGGCCTGGTGGTGCTGTTGTTGCCGATCGTGGCCGCGCTGTTGAAGGTCTCGCTGGCGCAGGCGTTCGGTCTTGAGATCGGCCTGCTGGTGTTCTTCCTGGCCTACACGTTCGTGTTCGCCTGGTTGTTCGACGCGGTGTGGCCGCCGGTCAGGGCAGCTAGTCCAGCCGCTCGCTGACCTCGGCGACGCAGTTGGTGGCGCCCATCGCCGCCACCCAACCGGTGATCTGGCGGGCCACATCCTGAGCGGTCAGGCCGACCTCGGCCAGCAGCTCACCGCGCGAGGCGTGCTCGTAGAAACGCTGCGGCAGCCCTACGTCACGGCAGGGCACGTCGATGTCGGCACGCCGCAGGGCCGCCGAGACCGCCGAGCCGATACCACCGGCCACGCCATTGTCCTCGCAGGTCACCACCAGCTTGTGTGCGCCGGCCAGATCGACGAGCACCTCCGGCACCGGAAGCACCCAACGCGGGTCGATCACCGTCACCCCGATGCCCTGGTTGTGCAGCCGGTCGGCCACCGCCAACGCCATGGGCGCGAACGCGCCGACCGCGACCAGCAGGACGTCTTGGGGCAATCCGTCGGCCGGCAGCGCTAGGACGTCCACCCCCGAGCGTCGCTCGATGGCGGGAATGTCTTCGCCCACATCGCCCTTCGGGAATCGCAAGGCAGTGGGCCCGTCATTGACGTCGAGCGCTTCGCCGAGGGCTTCGCGCAGCCGGATGCCGTCGCGGGGTGCGGCCACTCGGATACCGGGCACGATCCCCAAGATCGACAGATCCCACATGCCGTTGTGACTGGCACCGTCTGGCCCGGTGATCCCGGACCGGTCCAACACCAGCGTGACCGGTAGCTGGTGCAGTGCGACATCCATCACAAGCTGGTCGAAGGCACGGTTGAGGAACGTCGAATACACCGCCACCACCGGGTGCAAGCCGCCCATTGCCAGCCCGGCCGCGGACGTCATCGCGTGTTGCTCGGCGATCCCGACGTCGAACATCCGGTCCGGAAAGCGCTGTCCGAACGGCGCGAGCCCGGTGGGACCCGGCATCGCGGCGGTGATGGCGACGACGTCGCGGCGCTTGGTGCCGTACTCGATCAGCGCGTCGGAGAACACCGCCGTCCAGCCGCGCCCCGCGGTTTCAGTTGCGTAACCGGTCAGCGGATCGATCACCCCGCAGGCGTGCATCTGCTCGGCCTCGTCGTTCTCGGCCGGGCCGTAGCCCTTGCCCTTTTGCGTGACCACGTGAACGATCACCGGCCCGCCGAACCCCTGCGCGCGGCGTAGCGCGGATTCCACCGCGGCCTCGTCATGACCGTCGATCGGCCCCAGGTATTTCAGGCCCAGATCGGTGAAGAGTGCCTGCGGCGCCAGCGCATCTTTGAGACCCGCTTTGAAGCTGTGGATCACCTGGTAGCCGAGTTCTCCAACGACCGGCAC
This sequence comes from Mycobacterium sp. P7213, assembly GCF_900604305.1. Classification (NCBI taxonomy): domain Bacteria; kingdom Bacillati; phylum Actinomycetota; class Actinomycetes; order Mycobacteriales; family Mycobacteriaceae; genus Mycobacterium; species Mycobacterium sp. P7213. The sequence continues at coordinate 38,668 of NZ_UWOA01000020.1, read as the reverse complement.
CCCGCGGATCGCGGTGCGGCCCCGCTCCAGTAGTCGCTCGTAGGCGGGCTGCAACCGCAGCGCGGCCAGATGGTCGGCGAAGCCACCGATGGTGGGCGCGTAGCTCCGGCCGTTGTCGTTGACCACGACCACCACCGGTCGGTTGCCTGCGGCGATGTTGTTGAGCGCCTCCCAGCACATCCCGCCGGTCAGGGCGCCGTCACCGACAACGGCCACCACATGCCGGTTGCGGTGCCCGGTCAGCTCGAAGGCTTTGGCCAGGCCGTCGGCGTAGGACAGCGCCGAGCTGGCGTGACTGGACTCCACCCAGTCGTGCTCGCTCTCGGCGCGCGACGGGTAACCCGACAGTCCGCCCCTTTTGCGCAGGGTGTCGAAGTCGCGGCTACGCCCGGTCAGCATCTTGTGCACGTAGGACTGATGCCCGGTGTCGAAGATGATCGGGTCATGTGGGGAGTCGAACACCCGGTGCAGCGCCAAGGTCAGCTCCACCACACCCAGGTTGGGGCCCAGATGCCCACCGGTCGCGGCGACCTTGTGGATCAGGAACTCACGGATCTCCGCCGCCAGATCGGTCAGTTGAGCCTGCGAGAGGTGCTGCAGATCGGCGGGGCCGCGGATCCCTTCAAGCATCCGGCCAGTCTACGCATGGCTGCGGGCACCCCCCGTATGGTCGTCGTATGCGCGCCCAGGAGATCACCGAAGACTTCCCAGTGGTGACCATCGACTCCAATGCGTTGGAGGCCGCCAAATTATTGGCCGAGCACCGGCTACCCGGGATCGTCGTCACCGACTCGGCCGGCAAACCGTATGCGGTGCTGCCGGCCTCTCAGGTGGTGCGCTTTATCGTGCCGGGCTACATCCAAGATGACCCATCTCTGGCGGGAGTCCTCAGCGAGACCATGGCCGACCGTGCCGCCGAGAAGCTACGCGGCAAGACCGTGCGCGACGTGCTCCCCGAGCACCTCCATGACTTCCCGACCGCCGATGCCAACGAAACCATCATCGAAGTCGCCACTACGATGGCCAGAATGCGCAGTCCACTAATTGCCGTCGTCAAGGGCGGCGAATTGCACGGGGTGATTACCGCGTCGCGGCTGCTGGCCGCGGCGCTGAAGGTCTGATCCCGCGGATGGCCTTTATCGCGGTAGCGGTGTTTCTGACCGCCTACGCGTTCATCGCCGCCGATCGGATCAACAAAACGGTGGTAGCGCTGACCGGCGCGGCGGCAGTCGTCATCTTGCCGGTCATTTCCTCCGATGACATCTTCTATTCCCGCGAGACCGGCATCGACTGGGATGTCATCTTCCTGCTGCTGGGCATGATGATCATCGTCAGCGTGTTGCGCCAGACCGGCGTCTTCGAGTACATCGCCATCTGGGCGGCCAAGCGCGCCAAGGGTTCTCCGCTGCGGATCATGATCCTGCTGGTGCTGGTGACCGCGGTGGCCTCAGCGCTGTTGGACAACGTCACCACGGTGTTGTTGATCGCCCCGGTGACGCTGCTGGTCTGCGACCGGCTCGAAATCAGCCCCGCGCCTTTCCTCATGGCCGAGGTGTTCGCATCCAATATCGGCGGCGCCGCAACCCTGGTCGGTGATCCACCCAACATCATCATCGCCAGCCGAGCGGGATTGTCGTTCAACTCCTTTCTGCTTCACCTGGCACCGATCGTCGCGATTGTCATGGTGGTGTTCATCGCCATGCTGCCCCGGCTGTTTCCCGGATCGTTTTCCGTCGAGGCCGAACGGGTCGCCGACGTGATGGCCTTGGAAGAAGGTGAGGCGATCCGAGACCGCGGCCTGTTGATCAAATGCGGTCTGGTGCTCGCCGCGGTGTTTTCCGCGTTCATCGGGCATTCGGCGATGCATCTGGAGCCCTCGGTGGTGGCGCTGCTGGGTGCCGGCGTGCTGATCGTGATCTCTCGCTTGGAGCGCTCGGAGTACCTGTCCGGAGTCGAGTGGGAGACGCTGTTGTTCTTCGCCGGGCTGTTCGTGATGGTCGGCGCCCTGGTAGACACCGGCGCGATCGCCGCCCTGGCCAAGGCCGCCACCCAGGTGACCGGCGGTAATGCGCTGCTGACCACGATGGGGATCCTCGGAGTGTCCGCACCGGTGTCCGGAATCATCGACAACATCCCCTATGTCGCGACCATGACGCCGATCGTGGCGGAGCTGAGCACCACCCTCCCGAACGATCTGCATCCCGATTCCCTGTGGTGGGCCCTGGCGCTGGGCGCCGACTTCGGGGGCAACCTGACCGCAGTCGGCGCGAGCGCCAATGTGGTGATGCTCGGAATCGCCCGTCGGGCAGGAAGTCCCATCTCGTTCTGGGAGTTCACCCGCAAGGGAATTGTGGTCACACTGGTGTCGGTGACGTTGTCGGCGCTGTACCTGTGGTTGCGCTACTTCGTATTCGGCTGACAGCGGCCGCCCCCGGATCGCGACCCCAGACCCACCCGCGCTACGCGGCCGCTGGCACCGGGAGTCAGCGGGTTAGCAGCGCCACGCACTCCACGTGATGGGTCAACGGGAACGCATCAAACACCCGGATCTGCTCCACGGCATACCCCTGGGCACGGTACAGACCGATATCCCGAGCGAAAGACGCTGCCTCACAACCGATGTGCACAATTCGCGGTACACCCGCGGCGGCCAGCGCCTCGATCACCTCCCGCCCGGCACCAGCGCGCGGCGGGTCCAGCACCGCGACGTCGGCGCCGGAGTGCGCATCACTCAACACCCTGCGCACCGAATCGGTACGCACCGAAACCTGCGGCAGGTCGGCCAACGCGGCCCGCGCGGCCCCGGTCGCGGCCCGCGACGTGTCGGCACTGATCACCCGGCCCGACTCCCCCACCGTCTCGGCCAGCGCCGCGGCGAAGATCCCGGCGCCGCCGTAAAGATCCCAGGCCGTCATCCCGGTGTCGGCCTGCGCCCACTGGCCGACCAGCGCGCTGTAGAGCGCGGCCGCCCGGCGATGCGCCTGCCAAAACGAGGTCACCGGAATCTGCCAACGCCGCCGGCCCACCCACTGAGTGGCGTGGTAGTCACCCTCCAGGACCTGCGGACGGTGACCGCGCCCGGTGCTGACCACATGCCGGACACCGTCGTCGTCGGCCACCACGTGCAGGTGATCGCCGGGCCGCCAGCTCTGCTCGGCCAGTCCTTTGATCATTCCGGCTGGAAGCTGCCCGCACCGCAGGTCGGTGACCAGCTCATCACTGTGATACCGGTGAAATCCGGCCCGGCCGTCGGCACCGACGTCCAACCGGACCCGGGTGCGCCAGCCGGTCGGACCGTCCTCACCGACGGGTTCGACAGATCCCTCCCAGTCGTAGCCGCCCAGCCTCGCCAGTTGGTTGGCCACCACCTCACCCTTGAGAGCACGCACCGTGGCCGGCTCGGCGAACGCCAGATCACAGCAGCCGGCGCCGTCCACCCCCGCGATCGGGCACAGCGAGTCGATCCGGCCCGCCGCGGGTTCGAGCACCTCGACACATTCACCGTGCCAATACGATCCCCGCTCGGCGGTGATCCGAACCCGAACCTGCTCACCGGGCAACGCGTAGCGCACGAAAACAACTCGGCCGTCGTAGCGGGCCACACAACTGCCGCCGTTCGCCGGTGCGCCGGTCGTCAAAACCAACTGCTGGTCGATCACTCCAAGAAACCTCTCCGGGTGTCGCCGGGCGCGTGATGCGGTTCCAAGACCTTGCGCCGCTCCGAAGAGTTCAGCTGCCAGGGCACCGAGGTGACCATGACCTGCGGCATGAACAACAGCCGGGTCTTGAGCCGCAGCGCACTCTGGTTGTGGAGCAACTGCTCCCACCAGTGGCCCACCACGTATTCGGGGATGTAGACGGTCACCACGGTGCGCGGCGACTCCTTGCTGATGCGTTTGACGTAATCGAGCACCGGCCGGGTGACCTCGCGGTACGGCGATGCGATCACCTTGAGCGGGACGGTGACTTCGCTATCCTCCCACTCGCGCACCAGCGCGCGGGTTTCGGTGTCATCGACATTGACCGTGATCGCCTCCAGTGCGTCGGGTCGCGTCGCGCGCGCGTAGGCCAGCGCGCGGCGAGTCGGCAGATGCAGCTTGGACACCAGGACCAGAGCGTGGTTGCGGCTGGGCAGCACCGCCTGGTCGTCCAGAGCGGCCGACTGCTCGGCCAACTCTTGACTGACGGTGTCGTAGTGCCGGCGGATCATTTTCATCAAGAGGAACAGCACCGACATCGCGACGATCGCGATCCACGCACCGGACACGAACTTAGTGGCGATCACCACGATCAACACCACCCCGGTAGCGAGGAATCCGATCGTGTTCACCACCCGGGAACGCATCATCTTGACTCGGGCGGCATGGTCGGTTTCATTGCGCAACAACCTGTTCCAGTGCCGAACCATACCGATCTGACTCAGCGTGAAGGATACGAAGACCCCGACGATGTAGAGCTGGATCAGCGCGGTCACCTCCGCCCCGAACGCCACGATGAAGGCGATGGCCACCACCGCGAGGAACACGATGCCGTTGGAGAACGCCAGCCGGTCGCCGCGGGTGTGCAGCTGGCGGGGCAGGTAGCGGTCCTGCGCCAAGATCGAACCCAGAACCGGGAAGCCGTTGAACGCGGTGTTGGCGGCCAGCGCCAGGATCAGCGCCGTGACTCCGGCGATGATCCACAAACCGGGCGGAAAGCCCTGGAACACCGTTTCGGCCAGCTGAGCCAGCAAGGTCTTCTGGTCATAGTCCGCCGGCGCCCCGATCAGCTGTTCGTGCGGGCGCGCGGCGATCTTCACCCCGGTCTCGCGGGCCAGCACGATGATGCCCATCATCAGGGTCACCGCGATCACCCCCAGCATCAGCAGCGTGGTGGCGGCGTTGCGGGACTTCGGCTTGCGGAAGGCCGGCACACCGTTGCTTATCGCCTCCACCCCGGTCAGTGCGGCACATCCCGACGAGAATGATTTCGCCACCAGGAACACCAGGGCAACCCCGACCATTTCGCCCTGGGTGGAGTGGATTTTGAACTCGGCCGACTCGGCCTGCAATGGGTTGTCCATCACGAAGATCTGGAACAGCCCCCACCCCAGCATGGCGAAGACCCCGATCATGAACGCGTACGTCGGGATGGCGAACGCGGTGCCCGATTCTCGAATGCCCCGCAGATTGGCCGCCGCCACCACGATCACGGTCCCGACCGCGAACGCCACCTTGTGGTCGGCGATGAACGGTATCGCCGAGCCGATGTTGGCGATCCCCGATGAGATCGAGACCGCAACCGTCAGAACGTAATCCACCATCAACGCGCTGGCCACGGTGAGGCCCGCGGTAGCACCCAGGTTGGTGGTGACCACCTCGTAGTCGCCACCACCGGAGGGGTAGGCGTGCACATTCTGGCGGTAGGAGGCCACCACGGTGATGAACACGAAGGCGACAGCCAGGCCCACCCACAGCGTCATCCGGTAGGCGGCCAGACCCGCCACCGACAACACCAGAAAGACTTCTTCGGGTCCGTAGGCCACCGAGGACAGCGCGTCGGAGGCGAATACCGGCAGGGCGATGCGCTTGGGCAGCAGCGTGTGACTCAGCCGATCGCTACGAAAGGGCCGACCCAGAAGCAGGCGCCGCGCAGCGGTGGAAATCTTCGACACGAGAGCCAAGGGTAAGCCAGGCGGGCACTGGCGGTAGCGTTCACCGAATACGGGCACTATCGCAGTCGATAACCAGCCGAAAGTCGGCCCAGAGGACCTGAAAGGACACAACACGTGCGGGTAGTTGTGATGGGTTGCGGCCGGGTGGGAGCCTCGCTCGCCGACGGGCTGTCCCGGATCGGCCACGAGGTCGCCATCATCGACCGAGACAGCACCGCGTTCAACCGGCTCAGCCCGGAGTTCAACGGTGAGCGAGTGCTCGGTATGGGTTTCGACCGCGATGTGCTGCTGCGGGCCGGCATCGAGGAAGCCGCTGCGTTCGCGGCGGTGTCCTCGGGCGACAACTCCAACATCATCGCGGCGCGGCTGGCCCGAGAGACGTTCGGCGTTTCGCGGGTGGTCGCCCGCATCTACGACGCCAAGCGGGCCGCGGTCTACGAGCGCCTGGGCATTCCGACCATCGCCACCGTGCCCTGGACCACCGACCGGCTCCTCGACGCCCTCACCCGGGAAAGTGAGACCACCAAGTGGCGTGACCCCACCGGCACCGTCGCCGTGGCCGAGGTCGTCCTGCACGAGGACTGGATCGGGCGGCCCGTCACCGACCTGGAGGCCGCGATCAACGCCCGTGTGGCGTTCTTGATCCGATTCGGCACCGGAATCCTGCCCGAGCCCAAGACGGTGATTCAGGCCAGCGACCAGGTGTACATCGTGGCGGTGTCCGGCCGGGTCGCCGAGGCGATCGCGATCGCCGCGTTGCCGCCGAGTGAGGATCTGGACAAATGATGCGCGCCGTCGACGAAGGCGCTGGCGGAGCCCGCGTAGCCCGGGTTGAGGAGCGGCGCAAATGAAGGTAGCGGTAGCCGGCGCCGGCGCGGTTGGACGATCGATTGCGCGCGAGCTGCTCGACAGCGATCACCAGGTGACGCTGATCGAGCGCAACCCGGACCACGTCGACCGCGAGGACATCGCCGACGCGGCGTGGCATCTGGGCGATGCCTGCGAGCTCAGCCTGCTGGAGTCGGTGCACCTGGAATCCTTCGACGTGGTGATCGCCGCCACCGGCGACGACAAGGCCAACGTGGTGCTGTCCTTGCTCGCCAAGACCGAGTTCGCGGTACCGCGGGTGGTGGCCCGGGTCAACGATCCCCGCAACGAGTGGCTGTTCACCGACGCGTGGGGGGTAGATGTCGCGGTCTCCACGCCGCGCATGCTGGCCTCACTGGTCGAGGAGGCGGTCGCGGTCGGAGACCTGGTCCGGCTCATGGAGTTCCGCAAGGGTCAGGCCAACCTGCTGGAGATCACCCTGCCCGACGACACCCCGTGGGGCGGAAAGCCGGTGCGCAAGCTCGTCCTACCGCGCGATGCCGCGCTGGTGACGATCCTGCGCGGGACACGGGTGATCGTGCCGCAGGACGACGAGCCGCTCGAAGGCGGCGACGAGCTGTTGTTCGTCGCATCCAGTGGCGTCGAGACCGAACTGCGCGCGCTGCTGCTACCGGCCCACTGAGCGCGGTTCGGGCTCGGCCTCGCCGACGGCCGGGCGCTCATCCAGCGCGCGCTGCACGTATTTGACCGCCAGGTAGGTGACCACCGCTGCCACCGCGGTCAACGGCCAGCCCATGGCGATGCGCGCCACTCCCAGCCAGCCGGTCTGATCGGCGTTGTAGAGCAGTCGCTGGACCACGAAGCGGGAGCCGAACACCAGCGCCCAGGTCAACGTCGCGAGATCATAGGCGTAAATGGCCGACCGCAGCTCGCGCCAGGTCTGGGGCTGGCCGCTGGCCCATGACCAGATGTAGCCGACCGCTGGACGGCGGATCAGGATCGATGCGGCGAACACGACCGCCCACACCAGCGATGTCCAGATTCCGAGCAGGAAATAGCCCTTGGAGTCGCCCATCAGATAGGCGATCAGGGTGCAGACGGCGACCCCGAAGAACCCGGAGATGGCCGGTTGGCTGGATTGCTTGCGGATTAGGCGCCAGACCAGCACCGCCGCGGCCACACCCAACGCCGCCAGGACGGCGGCGCGCAGTCCGAAGAGATTGGAGGTCGGCACGAACACCACGATCGGTAACGAGGAGTAGATCACCCCGGCCAGGCCGCCGATCTGTTCCAGGAGCCGCTGCGGTCCCTGGGCGCCCTCGGCGCTGTATTCCTCGCTCATCGCTGCACCGGCCCGAAGGAAGGCGCGATCACTGCTGGATTTCGTAGTGGGGGTTGTAGATGGCCTTGCAGCCGCTTTCGAGTTTGCCCAGCCGGCCGTGCACCCGCAACGTGCGGCCGGAGTCGATTCCGGGGATGCGTCGCTGCCCCAGCCATACCAGCGTCACCGTGTCGGTGCCGTCGAAAAGCTCGGCACGGACCCCACCCACGCAGCCCTTGGCGTTGGCTTCGACGCTGCGCAGTACCCCGACCATGGTGACCTCTTGGCCGCGTTGGCAGTCGATCGCACGCTGCGCGCCGGTATTGAGCGCCTCGTCCGACAGCTCTTCGACGTCACGCAGCTCGGGATCTTCTGTCAATCGCCGAGTCAGCCGGCGCAGGTACCCTTTCGGAGCAGCCATTGCCCTCTCCCTCAATCGTGTGCGCACGCTACGGTAGACCTGTTGAATATCGAATGCCACATGACCTGCCCACGGGGTGGCTGACAACACCCAAACACGATCAAGGGGTGGCATGGTTCTGCGCGGCGTGACGGCCGTCCTGCTGCCGGGGACCGGATCCGACGACGACTACATCCGCCGAGCGTTCTCGTCTCCGTTGCAGCAGGTGGGTGCCGAATTGGTCACTCACCGCCCGCAGCCCGGCCGTCTTGTCCAGGGCTACCTCGAGGCGCTGGATGCGGCGGCCACGCGCTGTGGCCCGATCCTCGCCGGCGGGGTTTCGATCGGCGCGGCGGTGGCCACGATGTGGGCTCTGCGCCATCCCGAACGCGTGGTCGGGGTGCTGGCTGCGCTGCCCGCTTGGAGCGGCACCCCCGAGGACGCCCCGGCAGCCCAGGCCGCGCGCTATAGCGCCGGGCAGTTGCGCAGCGACGGCCTGGCCGCCGTGCTGGCCCAGATGCGGGCATCGAGCCCGACGTGGCTCGGCGACGAGTTGACCCGCTCATGGACTGCTCAGTGGCCGCAACTGCCCGACGCGCTGGAGGAGGCCGCGAGCTACGTCGCGCCGACGCACGCCCAGCTGGCGGGCCTGACCGTGCCGATGGGTCTGACCGCGGCGGTTGACGACGCGGTTCATCCGCTGCAGACCGCCGCCGAATGGGCCGCCGCCGCGCCGCGCGCGGCGCTGCGCACCGTCACCCTGGACCAGATCGGCGCCGATCCGGCCGCCTTGGGCGCCGCCTGCGTCACCGCGCTGACCATCGCGGCCGGCTGATCGGCGGTCCAGCTTCGCCTCTCCTGCGTCGAGGCTCGCTAACCGCACCGGCTGATCGGCGGTCCAGCTTCGCCTCTCCTGCGTCGAGGCTCGCTAACCGCACCGGCTGATCGGCGGTCCAGCTTCGCCTCTCCTGCGTCGAGGCTCGCTAACCGCACCGGCTGATCGGCGGTCCAGCTTCGCCTCTCCTGCGTCGAGGCTCGCTAACCGCCGGTGATAGTGCGCAACTGCTGCATCGCGGATCCCTCCACGCTGCGGCGTGCGGCCGGCGCCGGCGGTACGTCCCCGCCGCCGCCGAACACGCCGGCCTGCTGCGCCGCGGCCAGCTGTTGGGCTGCGGCCTGCTGGGCCGCCGCCTGCTGCGCTGCGGCCTGCTGCGCCGCGGCAGCCCGCAACTGCTCGGCCATCGGCTCAGGTAGCCGGACCGGCAGCGGGGTGCGCACCGGCAGCGGAGTGTCGCCACGCCGGACGACCGTGTCCGCCAGCGCGTCTCGGGCCTGCTGTGCGAGCACATCCATGGTCTCGGGCCGACCGTTGATGACACAGCGCACCATCCAGCGGTAGCCGTCGACACCGATGAACCGGACAGCACCGGTGGCCGAACCGAGCACTTCCCGGCCCCACGGCCCGTCGACGATGCTGACCATCGCGTTGTCCCTGCGCAGCGCGTCGGCCAGCTCACCGGCCACCTCGCGCCACAGACCCGGCGACTTCGGCGCCGCATAGGCGGCGATGTTGAACCGGCCGTTGGGCGTCACCAGCCACACCGCGCTGGGGACACCCGCCTCACTCAGTTCCACCTGGACCTGAGCGCCCGCGGGCATGGGCAGCAGCACCGAACCCAGGTCGAGTCGGGCCGTCGTCGCCGCTGCGGGGTCGTCGAAATCTTCGATGTCGAAGGGGCCCTCCAGCTCCTCCGCATCGGATGCGAACTCGTCCGCTGCTCCGGAGGCTTCCGGCTCGGCGCTCGTCGGCTCCTCGGCCTCGCGCTTGCCTTTACCCCTACCGAATGCCATCACAGCCGCCCATCTTCATCGCTTCTTCGTCACAAGCCATCACAGGCTCGCGTGCCCACCGGAGGACCCGTGTCCACCGGAACCACGGGTCGTCGGTTCCAGCCCGGCCTCATCGAACGAGGTCACCTCGACCAGTTCCGGAAGCTCGACCCGCTGTACCAGCAGCTGGGCGATCCGGTCGCCGCGGTGGATCTCGATCGGCACCGCAGAGTCCAGGTTGATCAATGAGACCTTTATCTCACCACGATAGCCCGCGTCGACGGTGCCGGGACTGTTGACAATCGAAAGGCCCACCCGCGCAGCCAAACCCGACCGAGGGTGGATGAGGCCGACCATGCCGAACGGAATTGCCACGGCGATTCCGGTGGGTACCAGGGCACGTTGACCTGGGCCCAACTCGACATCGATCGCGCTGCAGAGGTCGACGCCGGCATCGCCGGCGTGCGCACGGCTCGGCAGTGGAAGATCCGGATCCAGGCGAACAACCGCAAGACTGGGTGACACGAGGCGCAAGACTACTCTTAGCCGGATGTCGGGGTCGCGCGTGAACCATCGGGCATCGCAAACAGTGCGCTACAGCGAACAGCTGTGGGTGCCGTGGTGGTGGTGGCCACTGGGGTTCTTGGGTAACGGTCTGATGGCCTACGAAGTCCGCTTGGGCCTGCGCAATCTGCCCGGCTGGCTGCCGTTCGCGGTGTTCTTCGCGATCACCGTCGGCGCCCTGTTGTGGCTGGGACGCATCAAGGTCCGCGTCGTCGAATGCGGCGGGGAAACGCAGTTGTGGGCAGGTGACGCGCACCTGCCCACCACGGCGATCGCGCGCTGCGCCGAGGTCCCGCAGTCGGCCAAGTCAGCAGCGCTGGGCCGCCAGCTCGACCCGGCGGCATATGTCGTCCATCGCGGCTGGGTGGGGCCCATGATCTTGGCCGTCCTCGATGATCCCGACGACCCGACGCCGTACTGGCTGGTCAGCTGCCGCAATCCGCAGCGGCTGCTGGCGGCGTTGCAGGCCTAGCGCCGATCATCGACGCGACGGGGTCAGGCACTGCGGAACGCCCACACCTACCGGGTGGGCCGGCCCTCCCGGGAAAGGGCCGTCGCCGCCGGACTAAGCAGGATTGAGCGGGACAGGCCCGGTCAGGCCGCGCAGTCGGTGCAGATCATCACACCGTTCTTCTCACTGGCCAGACGGCTGCGGTGCTGAACCAGGAAACAGCTGGAGCAGGTGAACTCGTCGGCCTGCTTCGGAACGACACGCACCGACAGTTCCTCACCGGACAAGTCGGCGCCCGGCAGCTCGAACGACTCGGCCGATTCGGACTCGTCGACGTCGACCACAGCGGACTGCGCCTCGTTCCGCCGCGCCTTGAGTTCCTCTAACGAATCCTCGGAAACGTCGTCGGTCTCGGTGCGCCGCGGGGCGTCGTAATCGGTAGCCATGGTCTTCATCCCCTCAAGTCCCCTCGAAACCCTGCGCGAGCTTTGTACCAGCGTCGAACGCATCCACCAAATGATTCGTGCCCGGATCGCGGTCAGATTAAGTGTGATTTACGTCACATTGCATTCCTGACCACGGTGATCGCCCCCGCGGACGCCCTCTAGAGTGCGTACGTGGTCGCGCAAATCACTACCGGTACCGAGTTCGACAAGCACGGTCGGCCGTTCCGGCGACGCAACAACCGACCGGCCGCCTACGCCCTGGCCGCGTTGGCATTGCTGACCGCCGTGGCATGGGGGGTAGCACTCACCCGGCCGGTCGATATCCATGAGGTCGCGGTGTGCAACGCGCCGCCGGCGCCGACTGAGCCCGACCAGCCCCGCCTGGGCACTCAGGTACCGCGTGCCGCCATGATCAGCACCACCCCCGCCAAACTGGCCGACATCAAGTCCCGCGTCCTCAACGCCAGCGGCCGAGCCGGGCAGGCCGCCGATGTCGCCGACGCGCTGCGCGACGACGGCTTCGCCCAACCGACCGCCGCCAACGACCCCATCTACGCCGAGGACCGGCTGGACTGCCAGGGTCAGATTCGGTTCGGCCCGGCGGGCCAGGCCGCCGCGGCAGCACTGTGGCTGGTGGCGCCGTGCACGGAACTGTTCCGCGACGACCGCGCCGACGATTCGGTGGATCTGGCGGTCGGCAGCGACTTCGTCAGCCTGTCGCACAGCGATGACATCGAGGCCGCGCTSGCCGGCTTGCGGCCGGACGCCACCGGGTTGCCCGACCCCGCATTGCTGACCAAGATTCATTCCGGCACCTGCTGACGACCTCTCGCCGAACAGGAGATCCGATGACCGGCCCCGACCCCGTCCCCGCCCCGATCGAGGACCGTCCGATCGCCGGTGCGCGACGTCAGCGACGGGCCTTCGGCGTCGACGTCGGCGGCAGCGGCATCAAGGGGGGCGTCGTCGATCTGGACACCGGCGCTCTGATCGGTGAGCGGTTCAAGCTGCCCACGCCCAGCCCCGCCACTCCGGTCTTGGTCGCCCAGACCGTCGCCGCGGTGGTCCGGGACTTCGGGTGGACCGGCCCGCTGGGTGTCACCTATCCGGGCGTGGTGGTCAACGGCGTCGTACAGACCGCCGCCAACGTGGACAAGTCCTGGATCGGGCTGAACGCGCAGGAGACGATCGCCGCCGAACTCGACGGTCAGCGGATCGTCATCCTCAACGACGCTGACGCCGCCGGGCTGGCCGAGGAGCGGTTCGGGGCAGGCAAGAACAACAGCGGCGTAGTCGTGTTGCTCACCTTCGGGACCGGAATCGGTTCGGCGGTGATTCACAACGGAAAGCTGCTGCCCAACACCGAACTCGGCCACATCGAGGTGGGTGGCAAAGAAGCCGAACACCGGGCCGCCGCGTCGGTCAAGGAGCGCAAGAACTGGTCCATGGAGAAGTGGGCCAAGCAGGTGACCATGGTGCTGATCGCGATTGAGGACGCACTGTGCCCGGACCTGATCATCGTCGGCGGCGGTATCAGCCGCAAAGCCGATCGGTGGGTGCCGCTACTGGGCAACCGGACCCCGGTGGTCGCCGCGACACTGCAGAACACCGCGGGCATTGTCGGGGCCGCGATGGCGTCATCGGCCGACGTGACCCGCTGAATAACGCCCGCTCGACGATTACTGCCTCACCCTGTCGTTACAATGGTCGACGGCGGCCGCCTAACCGATAGCGGCGACTATCCCAGTTGATCACCAACTGAAATAGAGCCGACATTCGACATACCCGACACTTTCGGTTGCGCACGACGCTGCGACCCGAAAGTCAGTCCGACCGAAGGGGTGGACGTGGCAGCGAGCAAGGCACAGCCGGCGACTGAGGAGCCCAAGAAGGGCAGTGCCACCAAGGCACCCGCCAAAGCCGCCGTGAAGTCGCCTGCCAAGGCTCCCGCCAAAGCTGCCGCCGCGGCGCCCGCCAAGCGGACCGCGGCCAAGGCCACCAAGGCAGCGGCGCCCGCCAAGAAGGCCGCCAAGTCGACGACGCGTGGCGCCGCCGCTGACGGCGCCGCCAAGCCCGCGACCCGGTCGACCCGGGGCCCGGCGAAGAAGGCCGCCAAGGCCACCAAGGCCAGCGCGAAGAACGCCGACGCCGGCGCGGCACCCGAAGATCTCGACACCGACGTAGAGCTGGACGGCGAGCCCGGCGTTGACGACATCGACGACGCCGACCTGAGCCTGGACGAACTCGATGACGACGACACCGACTCGGCTGCCGAGGGCGACGGCGCCACGTCAGGCGCGTCGGCGGACTCGGCCGAGGACGGCGAGGAGGGCGACGACGACGAGATCGCCGAGCCCAGCGAGAAGGACAAGGCTTCCGGCGACTTTGTCTGGGACGAAGAGGAATCCGAAGCGCTGCGGCAGGCCCGCAAGGATGCCGAGCTCACCGCCTCGGCCGACTCGGTGCGCGCCTACCTCAAGCAGATCGGCAAGGTCGCGCTGCTCAACGCCGAGGAGGAAGTCGAGCTGGCCAAGCGCATCGAGGCCGGCCTGTTCGCGACCCAGAAGATGGCCGAGCACACCGAGAAGGGCGAGAAGCTCGCGGTCGCCTACCGGCGTGACATGGCGTGGATCTGTCGCGACGGCGACCGGGCCAAGAACCACCTGCTCGAGGCCAACCTGCGACTGGTGGTCTCGCTGGCCAAGCGTTACACCGGCCGCGGGATGGCGTTCCTGGACCTGATCCAGGAGGGCAACCTCGGTCTGATCCGCGCGGTCGAGAAGTTCGACTACACCAAGGGCTACAAGTTCTCCACCTACGCCACCTGGTGGATCCGCCAGGCCATCACCCGTGCCATGGCCGACCAAGCACGCACCATCCGTATCCCGGTGCACATGGTCGAGGTGATCAACAAGCTCGGCCGCATCCAGCGCGAGCTGCTGCAGGACCTGGGCCGCGAGCCCACCCCCGAGGAACTGGCCAGGGAGATGGACATCACCCCGGAGAAGGTGCTGGAGATCCAGCAGTACGCCCGCGAGCCCATCTCGCTGGACCAGACCATCGGCGACGAGGGCGACTCGCAGCTCGGTGACTTCATCGAGGACTCCGAGGCTGTCGTCGCGGTCGACGCCGTGTCGTTCACCTTGCTCCAGGACCAGCTGCAGTCGGTGCTCGAGACGCTCTCCGAGCGTGAGGCCGGCGTGGTGCGGCTACGGTTCGGCCTCACCGATGGCCAGCCGCGGACCCTCGACGAGATCGGCCAGGTCTACGGGGTCACCCGTGAGCGCATTCGCCAGATCGAGTCGAAGACGATGTCAAAACTCCGGCATCCCAGCCGGTCCCAGGTCTTGCGCGACTACCTCGACTAGCGCGCGGCGATATGGCCAAGACACCCCCGGCGGCAGTGCTCAGTGCCGTCAACGCATTTCGTGGTGGCCTGCAGCGCCTACGCCAGGCCACCGTCCCGGCGTCGGTGGCGATCATGGAGCTGGGCTTCGGCGGATGGCTGACCCAGGCGCTTGCCGCCGCGGTGCGACTCGGTATCGCCGACGCGCTCAGTGCTGGTCCGCTGAGCGCGGACGAGGTCGCCCGCCGCGTAGGCACCGATCCGCGCGCCACCTACCGCCTGATGCGCGCACTGGCCAGCCACTCGGTGCTGAAGCTGCGCCGCGACGGCCGGTTCGCCCTGACCCGTACCGGGCGAGCGCTGGTCTCTGACAACCCGGCCGGCGTGGCGCCGATGCTGGCGTTCGTCGGCCACCCGGCGCACCGGGAGCACTGGTCGAACCTGGAGCACTCCGTACGGACGGGTGAAACCGCCGTCACCAAGGTGCGCGGAATGTCGTTCTTCGACTACACCGACACCGACCCCGAACTGGCGCAGGTCTTCAATGACGCCATGACCGGCGCGTCCGCTATGGCGATCGAAAGTGCGGTTCCCGCCTACGATTTCAGCAAAAGCAAGCTGATCGTGGATGTGGGCGGCGGTCACGGCGCGCTGCTGGCTGCGGTGCTGCGTCAGGCGCCGAATGCCCGCGGCGTGCTGTTCGACCTGCCGCAGGTGGTGGCCGGCGCCGGTGCGACGGTGGCCGACGTGGCGTCACGCTGCGATCTGAGCGGCGGGTCGTTCTTCGAGTCGGTCCCCGCCGGTGGCGACACCTACCTGCTCAAGACCGTTATCCACGATTGGAACGACGAGCAGTCGTTGGCGATTCTGCGCAATGTCCGGGCCGCCATCGCGCCGGGCGGCAAGGTGCTGCTGTTCGAGATGGTGCTGCCCGAGCGCGCGCCAGCCCACCTGGGGATGGTGCTCGACCTGGAGATGCTGGTTGCCGCCGGCGGACAGGAGCGCACCCGGCGGGAATACGCCGAACTGCTGTCCCAGGCGGGATTCGAGCTGCGACGGGTGGTGGCCACCGCCAGCCCGCTGGCGATCGTCGAGGCCCGAGCGGTCTAGGACGCCGATGCCTACGTTGCGGCGTAGGATCGCCCAGCATGCCGACCGAGGACGCAGCGCAGGCGACTTTTGCCGCGTTGTTGAAGCGTGCCGCCACCCACGGCCATCGGGTGCCACCCGAGGCCGATCTCAATCCCGCCGTGCTCGATGCGATCAACGCGGTCGCCGCCGCCTGGCCGCGAGTGCCCGCGATTTTGATCACCAAGGCGCAGACCACGTTCGCCCGTAGCGAACTCACCCGAGTGTCGGCAGCCAAGCCGACGACCCCGTTCCACCTCAACCGGCCGGAGCGAACACACCGTCCGGGCCGGGCCGGTAATCACTGACACCGATCACCGCCTCGACGGGCAACGGCCCGTACAGGTGCGGGAACAGCATGGACTCCGGATCGCTCGGTACGCCTGGCTCCCAGCGCACCGGTGCGCCGACTTTAGCCGGATCCACCTGCAGCAACACCAGATCCGCACAGCCTCGATACAGCCGGTTCGCGGGCAGGTGCACCTGTTGCGGGGTGGACATGTGCACGAAACCCACGCTGTCCAACGACTCCGGGCGCACTGTTCCGGAAGCCTGCGCCTGCGCCCAGTCCCCGGCGCTGCACAGGTGTACCAGCACATCGGGCGGGATCACGGATCGTGTCATGGCACCGATCCTGCCGCACCGGCGCTGGGGTGAGACACGACACAGCCGAACCGGGGAACAACGCCGAACGCTCAAGCGTCTGACACACTTGAGAACAACCGCGAGAAACGGAGGAGCCCATGAACGCGACTCTGACCAGTCCTGAGCTCACTCGGGCTGATCGATGCGACCGGTGCGGTGCCGCCGCACGGGTACGAGCCACGCTGCCCTCCGGTGCCGAACTTCTTTTCTGCCAGCACCACGCCAACGAGCACGAAGCCAAGCTGGTCGAGCTGGCCGCCGTGATTCAGGTCAGCGCAGCGACTGACGCGTAACCGGAGCCGGCACGCAACACGCCCGGCTGCGCGATTGTGCAATAGCAGCACCCGTCAGGAATGCTGGGCTGGTCATGAGTGACCAGATCCCCAAACCTTCCCGTCATCACCTGCTCCGTATTGCACGCCGCACTCTGGTCAAGAGCTGGGACGATTCGATCTTCGCCGAATCGGCGCAGGCGGGGTTCTGGTCGGTGTTGTCACTGCCACCGTTGTTGCTGGGAATGCTGGGCAGTCTGTCCTACATCGCGCCGCTGTTCGGACCGGACACGCTGGCCACCATCCAGGACCGGTTGATCGGTATGGCCAGCAGCTTCTTCTCGAAGAACGTCGTGGTGGAGATCATCGAGCCGACCGTGCGGGACATTGTGGCCAATGCCCGCGGCGAGGTGGTCTCGCTGGGATTCGTGATCTCGTTGTGGGCCGGCTCGTCGGCGATCTCGGCGTTCGTCGACTCAGTGGTCGAGGCACACGATCAGACGCCGCTGCGACACCCGGTGCGACAACGCTTCTTCGCGTTGGGTCTCTACGTGGCGATGCTGGTGATCGCCGTGGCCACCGCGCCGTTGGCCGCACTGGGACCGCACGCGATCGCCGAGCACCTGCCGGCCCAGTGGACCGACGTGCTGCGGTTCGGCTACTACCCGGCACTGGTGCTGGGATTGCTGCTGGCGGTGACGGTGCTCTATCGGGTGTCGCTGCCCAAGCCGCTGCCCTCACATCGGCTGGTGTTCGGCGCGCTGCTGGCCACCACGGTGTTCGTGGTGGCGACGATGGGGCTGCGGATCTACCTCCGCTACATCACCAGCACCGGCTACACCTATGGGGCGCTGGCGACGCCGATCGCCTTCTTGTTGTTCGCGTTCCTGCTCGGCTTCGCCATCATGCTGGGCGCAGAGCTGAACGCAGCGGTGCAAGAGGAGTGGCCGGCGCAGGCCACTCACCTGCACCAGCTGCGTACCTGGGTGGTGTCACGAGCCGGCCAGACCGGTCCAGACCGCGATGACACCGATCCGGTCAAGCCTGCTTGAGCGTCGCGTAGATCTTCTTGCAGTCCGGGCAGACCGGGGAACCCGGCTTGGCCGACTTGGTCACCGGGAATACCTCACCGCACAGCGCCACAACGTGCGTGCCCATGACCGCGCTTTCGGCGATCTTGTCCTTCTTGACGTAGTGGAAGTACTTCGGGGTGTCGCCGTCGGTCCCGTCATCAACGCGTTCCTCGGAATCGGTGCGCTCAAGGGTGTCGGTCTGTATGCCCATATCCCCATTGTGCCCAGAACTGGAGTTGATCCAAAACCCCTCGTGCCACCGAATCGCTCGTGTGGGACAGTGGAGTAATGAAGCACGGCCCCGAGCTGGGTTTCGACGACGACGGCAGACCGGTTCTGATCACCGCGGCCGCGCCGTCCTTTGAGCAGCAGCACCGCGAACGGGTACGCAAGTACCTGACCTTGATGGCGTTCCGGGTGCCTGCCCTGATCCTGGCCGCGATCGCCTACGGAATGTGGCACAACGGCCTGATCTCCCTGCTGATATTGGTGGCGTCGATCCCGCTGCCGTGGATGGCCGTGTTGATCGCCAACGACCGGCCTCCTCGCAGTGCCGACGAGCCCCGCCGCTACGACGCAGCCCCGACCCGCACGCCGCTGTTTCCCACCGGCACCCGCCCTGCCCTGGAGCGGCCGAAGCACCCGGAATCGGGAGACGACGCCCCAGGCGAAGCGCCGCACGGTACCGGTTCTTAGCACATTCTCAAAGTCATTCCCGTATTTCCGCACGTCAAGTGGTGTGGAAAAGCGGTCGGCCGGGAACTCTGCACGCGTGTCGGACGTTGACACCTGTGACAGCAGAAGCCGATCAACGGGAGGCCGCAATGGCAAAGGCAGATGCCACCACCAGTCGGATCGACGGCGATTTGGACGCGCAGAGCCCAGCCGCAGATCTAGTGCGGGTGTACCTCAACGGGATCGGCAAGACAGCATTGCTCAATGCCGCTGACGAGGTAGAGCTCGCCAAACGGATCGAGGCCGGACTGTACGCCCAGCACCTGCTCGACACCCGCAAGCGTTTTGGCGAGAAGCGCAAGCGCGAACTCGCCGCGGTGGTACGAGACGGCGAAGCCGCCCGCCGGCACCTGCTGGAGGCCAACCTGCGCCTGGTGGTCTCCCTGGCCAAGCGCTACACCGGCCGGGGCATGCCACTGCTGGACCTGATCCAGGAAGGCAATCTGGGGTTGATCCGCGCAATGGAGAAGTTCGACTACGCAAAGGGTTTCAAGTTCTCCACCTATGCGACCTGGTGGATCCGCCAGGCCATCACCCGCGGGATGGCGGATCAGAGCCGCACCATCCGGCTGCCGGTCCACTTGGTCGAACAGGTCAACAAGCTGGCTCGGATCAAACGGGAAATGCATCAGCAGCTGGGCCGCGAGGCCACTGACGAGGAACTGGCCGCCGAGTCCGGCATCCCAGCGGAGAAGATCAACGACCTGCTCGAGCACAGCCGCGACCCGGTCAGTCTCGACATGCCGGTCGGCTCCGACGAGGAGGCCCCGCTGGGTGACTTCATCGAGGACTCCGAGGCGATGTCGGCGGAGAACGCGGTGATCTCCGAGCTGTTGCACACCGATATCCGCAGCGTGCTGGCCACCCTCGACGAACGCGAGCATCAGGTGATCCGGCTGCGGTTCGGCCTCGACGACGGACAGCCCCGCACGCTGGACCAGATCGGCAAGCTGTTCGGTCTGTCACGCGAGCGGGTCCGCCAGATCGAGCGCGAGGTGATGGCCAAGCTGCGCCACGGTGAGCGGGCCGACCGCCTGCGCTCGTACGCCAGCTGACACCGCCCGTCCCCGTGTCCGGCGGGCCACCGACCTCGGTGGCCCGCCGGACGCGCGTTGCCGCCGGAGCGCCGAACGTCGCTCGCTAACCGTCTCCTTAGCCGCCGAAGTAGACTCGGCTGCGACGGAAGGTGCGGAATGAATGACCTGGTTGATACCACCGAGATGTACCTCAGGACGATCTACGACCTTGAGGAAGAGGGTGTCACCCCGCTGCGTGCGCGGATAGCCGAGCGACTGGAGCAAAGCGGGCCGACCGTCAGCCAGACGGTTTCCCGGATGGAGCGCGACGGCTTGCTCAAAGTGGCCGGCGACCGCCACCTCGAACTGACCGAGAAAGGCCGCACCCTGGCCGTCTCGGTGATGCGCAAGCACCGACTGGCTGAGCGCCTGCTCGTCGACATCATCGGGCTGCCGCTGGAAGAGGTACATGCCGAGGCCTGTCGCTGGGAACATGTGATGAGCGAGGACGTCGAGCGCCGCCTGGTTCAGGTACTCGACAACCCGACCACGTCGCCGTTCGGCAACCCCATCCCGGGCCTGCCCGACCTCGGCTTCGGCGCGGACTCCGCCGGTTGGGATTCCGATCTGGTGCGGCTGACCCAGTTGCCGGCCGGTTCCCCGGTGGCCGTGGTGGTCCGTCAGCTCACCGAGCACGTCCAGGGCGATATCGACCTGATCACCCGGCTCAAGGAGGCCGGTGTGGTGCCCAATGCCAGGGTGACCGTGCAGGCCGACGGCGACGACGGCGTGACCATCGTGATCCCCGGCCACACCGACGTCAGCCTGCCCTACGAGATGGCGCACGCCGTCAAGGTCCAGAAGGTCTGAGCGCTCCACGGGTCAGCCGGCTTGCTGACTGAACCCCTGCCGCTGCGGCAACGGCACCCCGATCTGCCGGGCCAGACGATAGCCGGTGTCCGCCAGCCCGCGGATGCGCTCCGGCCGCAGCCCGGACTGCAAAGCGGTGTCGAGTAGGCCCGCCATCCGATGCCCCGGCTTGCCGCGCAAGGCGGCCTCCAGTGACACGCCGGCCAGCGGGCCGTCGCCGCGTGCGTAGGCGCTGAACGCCAGCAGCACCAATGCCTCGGCCCGCCACGGCTCGGGCAACGCCCGGGCCAACATCGACCAAAGCCGCTCGGCCTCATCTGCGCGCTCGCTGATTGCCAACGCGCACAAGATGTCCCGGACCACCACATCGACGAGCGGGCATCCGAGCCGGGCCAGCTCCGCAGCGGTGGGCTCCCGGCCGCCCGCCAGCGCGACGATGGCGGCCAACACCTGCTCCACGTCGCGGCGGGCCCGGACCCGGGCATCTCCCTCCCCCGCCGCCCACTGCGCCGCACAGTCCTCGATCGCCGCGGCCACCGCGGCACAGCGGGCCGCGTCATCCGCAGTGATGACCGCCTGCAGGTCTGCTCGCCGGGCGTACAGTCGCCTGCCCTCCAGCACCGCGGCGGCCGCAAGCGGCGACGCCTCCGGGTCGTCGACGGGGCCGCCGGCGCCGCAGCCGTCCACACAGTGCCACCGCCCACCGTGGGCCACCCGGTCCACCACGTGCGCACTGAGCAGCACGATGTTGTGGTCCGACAACTCCTCGCTCAGCGCAGCGATCAGCCGGCGGTGCTGGTCGTTGCAGACCGGGCAGCGCGCCCCCGCAGCATCGACGACCACCGCGATGGCCGCGGCCGGAGCGGCGGCCGCCGCGACCTCCGCGAGCCGGCCCACGCTGTCGACGAGTGTGTCGGACAGGTCGACCCGCAGCACCGAGCCCAACTCGCCCTTGTCGAGCGCCACCAGGATCAGGGACTTCTCCGGTACGAAGCCAAGGATGGCCGGCAGCGCAGCGATAAGGGCGCCGGGCCGATTCAGCGTGAATTGCGATTGTCTGGTTGTCATGGCAGCAACGTTGACGACCACCCCCGTCACCGGGGGCGCGCGTACGCCTGCTCGCCCACCAGGTTGGGGATGAACCGACAACTGTGAACAGATCGCGTTCGAGGTGCACGACCGGGCGAATGGGCGTAAGTGTCTGTGTCATGGATGCCAAGCGCGAGTACGACATCATCGTGATCGGTTCAGGTCCAGGGGGGCAGAAGGCCGCCATCGCATCGGCCAAGCTCGGCAAGTCGGTTGCGGTGGTCGAACGCGGCCGGATGATCGGCGGCGTCTGTGTGAACACCGGCACCATCCCGTCCAAGACGCTGCGCGAGGCGGTGCTGTACCTGACCGGGATGAACCAGCGCGACCTCTACGGCGCCAGCTACCGGGTCAAGGACAAGATCACTCCCGCGGATCTGTTGGCACGCACCCAGCATGTGATCGGCAAGGAAACCGAGGTGGTGCGCAACCAGTTGATGCGCAACCGCATCGACCTGCTGCTGGGACACGGCCGGTTCATCGACCCGCACACGATCGTCGTCGACGGCCATGGCGGCACCGAGAAAACCACCATCACAGGCGATTACATCGTGATCGCCACCGGAACCAAGCCGGTCCGCCCCGCCGGCGTGACCTTCGACGAGGAACGGGTGCTGGACTCCGACGGGATCCTCGACCTGCGATTCATCCCGGCGTCGATGGTGGTCGTCGGCGCCGGTGTGATCGGGATCGAGTACGCCTCGATGTTCGCCGCGCTGGGCACCCGGGTGACGGTGGTGGAGAAACGAGACTCGATGCTGGAGTTCTGCGACCCGGAGGTCGTCGAAGCCCTGCGTTTTCACCTGCGCGACCTGGCCGTCACCTTCCGGTTCGGCGAAGAGGTGACCGCCGTCGACGTCAGCTCCAGCGGCACCGTCACCACGTTGGCCAGCGGCAAGCAGATTCCCGCCGAGACAGTGATGTACTCGGCCGGTCGCCAAGGCCACACTGCCCACCTGGAGTTGGCCAACGCCGGCCTGGCCACCGACGAGCGGGGCCGCATCGTCGTCGACGCAATGTTCCAGACCGCCGTCGAGCACATCTACGCCGTCGGTGATGTGATCGGCTTCCCGGCCCTGGCCGCGACATCCATGGAGCAGGGCCGACTGGCGGCCTACCACGCATTCGGCGAGCCGACCGACGGGATCACCGACCTGCAGCCGATCGGGATCTACTCGATCCCAGAGGTCTCCTATGTCGGTGCCACCGAACTGGAACTGACCCGCAGCGCGATTCCCTATGAGGTAGGGGTGGCCCGGTATCGCGAGCTGGCCCGCGGTCAGATCGCCGGTGACTCCTACGGAATGCTCAAGCTGCTGGTCTCCACCAGCGACCTGAAGCTGCTCGGCGTGCATATCTTCGGCACCAACGCGACCGAGATGGTGCACATCGGCCAGGCCGTCATGGGGTGCGGCGGCACGGTGGAATACCTGGTAGATGCGGTGTTCAACTACCCGACCTTCTCCGAGGCATACAAGAACGCCGCATTGGACGTGATGAACAAGATGCGGGCGCTCCAGCAATTCCGCGGCTGAGGCGCCCGGTAAACATTTTCCTCGCTCAGCGAACGCCGAGGCACCGTGGAATCCGACGGCGTCCGCGTACGTTGTGCACCACATACGCGCACCGTTTTCGGCGTGCGGTCCCCGGTGAGGGAAAATAGACGGTGCGATCCACTGCGATCTGCACGAAGAGGAGGCGAAGGCGATGGCCGACCACCCGGACACCGGTCCCGACCGGGACCGGCACTACCAGATCGAGCCGAGCGGCATGTACGAGCTGGAGGTGCCGGCTCCGCAGCTGATGTCGGCGGATGGCGAGGGGCCGGTCCTGATCCACGCGCTGGAAGGGTTCTCCGACGCCGGCCACGCGATTCGGCTGGCCGCCAAGCACCTCAAGAGCAAGCTGGACAGTGAGTTGGTGGCGTCCTTCGCGATCGACGACCTGCTCGACTACCGCTCGCGGCGGCCGCTGATGACGTTCAAGTCCGACCACTTCACCCACTACACCGAACCGGAGCTGAGCCTGCACGCGTTGCGGGACAGCGCGGGCACCCCGTTTCTTCTGTTGGCGGGTATGGAGCCCGACCTGAAGTGGGAGCGGTTCATTACCGCGGTGCGGCTGTTGGCCGAGCAACTCGGGGTGCGTCGGACCATCGGCTTGGGCACGATCCCGATGGCCGTTCCGCACACCCGGCCGGTGACGCTGACCGCACATTCCAACAATCGCGACCTGATCAGCGAATTCACCCCATGGATCACCGAGGTTCAGGTTCCCGGCAGCGCGTCCAACCTGCTGGAATACCGGATGGCTCAGCACGGCCACGAGGTGGTCGGCTTTACCGTGCATGTGCCGCATTACGTCGCCCAGACCGACTACCCGGAGGCCGCTGAGGCGCTGCTCAAGCAGGCCGCCCAAACCGGCGCGCTGGAGCTGCCGCTGAGCGACCTCCGCGACTCCGCCGCCGAGATCCGGACCAAGATCGACCAGCAGGTCGAAGCGAGCGCCGAAGTGGCCCAAGTGGTGTCGGCCCTGGAACGCCAGTACGACGCCTTCATCACAGCCCAGGAAAATCGCTCGCTGCTTTCCCGCGACGAGGAGCTGCCCAGCGCCGACGAGCTCGGCGCCGAGTTCGAGCGCTTCCTGGCGCAGGAGGCGAAGAAGAACCTCGACGGCGACGACTGATCGTCCCGGATGCAGCTATGTCGGGCCAGTGGTTCGACGAAGCGTGGCGGTGAGGTGGTTCTGGGCGGGCTGGCCGACTGCTCCCATATCCAGGGTGTAGGACAAGTCATCACCGTCGAGGCGATAGTGGCGGCTCAGGACGGTCACTTCTTTGGCCGTCGGCGACAGCCCGATCGTCGGCGCGGACATCTGCAGGTCCACACCGTGGGGGGTGACCGTGTAGCTGCCTACCTCGATCTCGGTGATACCGCTGGGGTGTGCCAGCACCCACTCGATCTGACCGGGTTGCGGCACCCGCAGGTAGCCGGTCTCGGCATGCATAGGCAGGCCCTCGGCGGGCGACTTGGTCTTCTGGCCGTAGATCAGGAACGGCTTGCCGACGTGTGAGAACACCACCTCTTCGAGGTAGTCGAATGCCGTGATCGTGGGATACACCCCGGATCCACGGCCTGACCAGGTGCCCAACAGCGGGGCGAGCTCCACAAGGTTTGGGTGCAACTCGGGTGCCATGTCGCCAGCGTAGTGCGCTTGGCCGCCCGCACGGCTCAACTGGTAGTGGGCATCTCGCGATGTTCGCGCAGGGCCTCGATCTCTCGTTCGAAGTCGGCGGCCGATGAAAAGGACCGGTAAACCGAGGCGAATCGCAGGTAGGCCACTTCATCGAGCTCGCGCAGCGGACCCAGAATCGCCAACCCCACCTCGTGACTGGGAATCTCCGGCGAACCGGCCGCTCGCACAGCATCTTCCACCTGCTGAGCCAGCAGGTTCAGCGCGTCGTCGTCTACCTGGCGGCCCTGGCAGGCCCGGCGCACCCCGCGCATGACCTTCTCCCGGCTGAAGGGCTCAGTGACGCCACTGCGTTTGACCACGGCCAGCACTGCGGTCTCCACCGTCGAGAAACGGCGGCCGCATTCCGGACAGGACCGACGACGCCGAATGGCCTGGCCTTCATCGGCTTCGCGGGAATCCACCACCCGGGAGTCCGGATGGCGACAAAACGGGCAGTGCATTGCCGCTCCTTCGCCGTGCCGGGAACCCGCGCCCTCAGAAAGCTGGGGCATCATGGGCCATTGGGACAACTGCGAGCGTACCTGCGCGGGCTGCCGCCGGCGCTGCGCAGTGGCCGCAATCGGCGACCGAACCGACATGACCACCCTCAGCCCAGTGGAGCGATCAGCGTCTGGCCGGCGTCCAGTGCCACCGACTCCAGGCTGTTGAGCTCGCGGATGCGCTCGATGACCTCTCCGGCCGGCGCGTCCGGCGCTACGCGGGCCGCCAGGTGCGCCAGGCTCTCCCCACTCTGGACGCGCACCACGCCGAGCTGGTCGGGCACCGCGGAGGTAGTGCCCGCCGCTGCCGCCCCGAACTGGGCGATCAGCCCGAGCCACACGGTGATCCCGGCGGCGATCAAAGCCAGCACGACGGTGGTCACCGGGGTGATGGCCTTGACGGGCTGCGGCCGGTGCGGGGCACGTGACATCAGTACCCCGGAACCGCGGTGGCGCAGCGGCGCACCGCCCGGCCGCTGCCGAACCAGCCGTGCGGGCTGGGTGCGGATCGGGTAGGCGCGACCCGAGGTCCGGGGACCGCGTTGCACCTGGGGCCGCTCGGCGCTGCGGGCCGGCTCGAACGTCGGAGCGAACGTGTCGATGAGCATCATGTGCGGTTCTCCCTCACTCGGCGCCGGCGACCCTGTTCGCTCGACTGTTCGAATAGTAATCGATCGTACGTTCGATGTCCGAACATGTGATCGATTCGTTGTCGAAAACATTAGCGAAAGGGTCCGACAAGCCCCCGGCAGTTTCGAACGTCCGCGCGACACACCTCGAACACATGTTTGATTTAACGCAGTTATGCGACTAGATTTGCGCCCATGAGTGACAGCAGCAGCAACCTGGCGGGCCCGGACTCAGCGCTGACCGCCCGGCAGCGAACGATCCTGAATGTCATCCGCGCCTCGGTGAACGAACGGGGTTACCCGCCGAGCATCCGCGAGATCGGCGACGCCGTCGGGCTGACCTCGACCTCTTCGGTTGCGCACCAGTTGCGCACGCTCGAGCGCAAGGGCTACCTGCGCCGGGACCCCAACCGTCCCCGCGCTGTCGACGTCCGTGGCCAGGACGACGTGGCCGGCGCCGCCGAGGCCGCCCAGCGCACCGAGTTCGCCGGTTCGGATGCGCTGCCCGAGCCCACCTTCGTCCCGGTTCTGGGCCGGATCGCGGCCGGCGGGCCGATCCTGGCCGAGGAGGCCGTCGAGGATGTCTTCCCGCTCCCCCGCGAGTTGGTCGGCGAAGGCGAACTGTTCTTGCTCAAGGTGGTCGGCGAATCGATGGTGGACGCCGCGATCTGCGACGGCGACTGGGTTGTGGTGCGCCAGCAGAATGTCGCTGACAACGGCGACATCGTGGCCGCCATGATCGATGGCGAGGCCACCGTCAAGACGTTCAAACGCACCGGCGGTCAGGTCTGGCTGATGCCGCACAACCCCATTTTCGATCCCATTCCCGGCAACGACGCGGTGGTGCTGGGCAAGGTCGTGACCGTCATCCGCAAGATCTGATCGTGTTCGCGCGCCCACCGTTCGATGAGGAGTCGGCACGCCTCAAGGTGCAGGCCGCCGAGGACTCCTGGAACACCCGGGATCCCGCACGTGTGGCGCTGGCCTACACCGAGGACTCGGTGTGGCGGAACCGCGACGAATTTCTCGCCGGGCGTGCGGAGATCGAGGCATTCCTGCGGCGCAAATGGGCCGCCGAACGCGACTACGCACTGCGCAAAGAGCTCTGGTGCTACCAGGGCAACCGAATCGCGGTGCGTTATCAGTACGAATGCTGCGACGCGGACGGCCAATGGTGGCGCAGCTACGGCAACGAGCTGTGGGAGTTCGCCGCCGACGGCCGAATGAGTCGCCGCGAGTCCAGCATCAACGACATCGCGATCACCGCGGCGCAGCGGCGCCTCTTCGGGCCTCGGCCGCAGCGCGAACGCGACCTACCGCTGCCGCTGCGATGATCAGCCGGCCCTGGTGAAGCCGTTAAGCCGGGCCGCATCCTCGGTGGCGAACCAGATCTCGGCCAGGGTGTCGTCATACAGCGCGTTCTGCGGGGTGTAGTAGAGCCCCGAGCCGATGTTCGCCTTGATCGGGTAGCCGTTCGGCTGCTGGTACGGGTCGTCCAGCGGAAGGTGCATCACCGGATGCACGGTTTCGTCGATACCGACCGTGCGCGCTTCGCCGCCACCGCCGAAGGTGCGGGTGTCCGCGCCGCCGCCGAACCTGCGGGGCTCTGGGACAGCGCCGAACCCGCGTGGGTCCGACCCGGCACCGCCGTGACCCACGGCGTGCCGACCGGTGCCGAAATCTTCTTCGGTCACCACCCGCGTGGGGGCGGTGTCGGTGTCGTCATCGTCGTCGACCTCCGCCTCGCTCTCGTGCTCGCCGTAGTGCAGCCACGGCGCATCCGGGATCGAGGAGACGGGCAGTTCAGGCTCGGAGGGATACGGCGATGCGGAGGCTCCGTAGCGACTCGGCAGCCGGACGGTGCCCTCGTGCTCGCGGTGGTCGTCGCGGTGCTCATCACGGTGGTCATCACGTCGGTCGTGGTGGGCCCACTGCTCGTCATCGTCGTCGTAGTCGTCGGCGACCGGGGCCGGCACTGCCACCGGCGAGCCCGGCAGTACAGCGGCCGGCCGACGCCGCTGCCACCACATCGCCACGCCGGCGAGCGCCCCCAGCACTGCCAGCACCACCACCGGGATCAGCACCCACATCCAGTTCCAGTGCGTCTCCTTGGCGGCGCCAGTCGATGTCGACTTGCTGCCGTCGGGCAGATTCGTACCGGGAATTTGCAAGCCCGACAACGATTGCGCGAGCTCGGCCGGTTCGGTGCTGTAGGTGTTGTTCGCCTGGTTCCACGCGATCGAGCCGCCGGTGAACTTCTGCGACACCACGTCACCTTCGACGCTCTGGTCGCCCACGGGGGCGCCCAGCTTTCCGGAAGCTCCGTCGAGCTTGTCCCACGCCGACTTGATCGCCCCGCGTACCACGAAGGCGCCGTTGTCGGGGCTGAAGAAGATCACCGGCTCGTCGTCGGCGGCAAAAGAATTGAACTTGCTGCCCGCCAGCGCTCCGTCAGCCGTGCCGGTGATCGGGAAGCCGAGATCGCTGCCGGCAGGACCGCCCAGCGACTCGTACTTGGCCAGCACGTCGCCTTCAACCGCATTGGCTCCGGTGAGCGGACTGAAATAGACCTTGCCGTGGGCAAAGTCCTGACCCACCCCGCCGTTCTCGCCTATCGCGTACTGATCGCCCTGCTTTGGCCCCAGTGCGCCGGCGGGTCCGCCGGCGCTGCGCCAGACCTGATCGATGGCCGCGGTCGCGTCGACCTGGGCCTGCACATCTGCCAGCTGCGCTGCCAGCTCCGGCGGCACCGTGGTAAACGTCCTGGTCGCGCTGTCGAAGGACAGCGTCCCGGCGCTGAACTTCTGGGTGACGACAGCTCCGTCGTAGCTCTCGTCCTCGACCGGGACGCCGAGCGCACCGGTGGAGCTGCCCAGCTTGTCCCAGCCGGCATTGATCGGCCCGCGCACCACGTGGGCGCCATGTTCGGGTGTCCAGAAGATCACCGGGTTGTCGGGCCCGGAAAGGATGGCCACCCGGCTGTCGGGAACAAGCCCGGGCACCTCATCGCTGCTGGGGAAGCCGAGTCCATTGTCGGCCGCACCGCCCAGTGCCTCGTATTTGTCCAGGATCGCCCCGTACAGCGCCTTCGCGCCGGTCTCCGGGGTGAAGAAGATGGTGCCCCCGGCGAAGTCCTGGGCGAATCCGACACCGGCCGGGTGTACGTCGCCGTTGGGCGCCCCCAGCGGGGATCCGTCCCCGCCGGCCGCCTGCCACGCCGCCGTGATGGCGTCGCGGGCATCGCTGTCGGGCGTCGCCGCAGCGGTTTGCACCGACAAGAGCACGGTGACCGTCGCCGCCAGGCCGAGCGCCATGCGCACCGCCGTCTTGCCGAACCGATCTTTCCGACTAGTCACCAGCCCTCCCAGGCATCATTATCGACATTATCGACGCAAATGTTTCCGGCATAGACTTTCCCGCAATCGGCCCGAGTTTCGAAGCCAAGTCATCGATATTGCGGAAACAGATACCCAGCCGATGCTGAAATGATGCAAAAGCCGCTGCCCCGAACGGAACGAGGGGCGCTACCAAACATGCAGGTAGCGCCCCTGTTGGGGCGCCAAATCGTTCCCGATTGCCTCGGCTAGACGCCGAGGCTGCGGCCGATGATCTCTTTCATGATCTCGGTCGTGCCGCCGTAAATGGTCTGAACGCGGGCATCCAGATAGGCCCGCGCGACCGGGTATTCGCGCATGTAGCCGTATCCACCGTGCAGCTGCAGGCAGCGGTCGATCAGGTGCACCTGCTTCTCGGTGGAATACCACTTGGCCATCGCGGCCTGCTCGACGGTCAACTTCTTGTCCAGGTGGAGCCGCACGAACTCGTCGACCATCATCCGCACCACGGTGGCCTCGGTGGCCAGCTCGGCCAGCAGGAACCGGCTGTTCTGGAAACTGCCGATCGGCTTGCCGAAGGCCTTGCGCTCCTTGGTGTACTGGATGGTCTGCTCCAGCACCGCCTCCATCGCCCCGGCGGCCATGATCGCGATCGAAATGCGCTCCTGCGGCAGGTTCTGCATCAGGTAGATGAAGCCCTTGCCCTCCTCGCCGAGCAGGTTCTCCACCGGGACATGCACGTCGGTGAAGGACAGCTCCGCGGTGTCCTGGGCGTCCAGACCGATCTTGTCCAGGTGGCGGCCACGCTCGAAGCCCTCCATCCCCCGCTCCACGACCAGCAGGCTGAAGCCCTGCGCACCCTTGTCGGGGTCGGTCTGGGCGACGACGATCACCAGGTCGGAGTGAATGCCGTTGGTGATGAACGTCTTGGAGCCGTTGAGCACGTAGTGGTCACCCTGCTTGACCGCGCGGGTCTTGATGCCCTGCAGGTCACTACCGGTGCCCGGCTCGGTCATGGCGATCGCGGTGATCAGCTCACCGGTGCAGAACTTCGGCAGCCAGCGCTGCTTCTGCTCCTCGTTGCACAGTTCCAACAGGTACGGCGCGCAAACGTCGTTGTGCAGGCTAAAACCCAGCCCGCTGTAGCGGCCCGCGGTGACTTCCTCGGTGATGATCGTGTTGTAGCGGAAGTCCGGGTTGCCGCCGCCGCCGTACTCCTCGGGCACCGCCATGCCCAGGAAGCCCTGTTTGCCGGCCTCGAGCCACACGGAGCGGTCGACGATCTTGGCCTTCTCCCACTCCTCCTGGTTGGGCGCGGCGTGCCGATCCAGGAAGGCGCGGAACGACTCCCGGAACAGCTCGTGTTCGGGCTCGAACAGGGTTCGCTGGTACTTGACTGCGGCACTCATTGCCTGACCTCCGGTCGACTGATCTTTCCGACGAGAATAGACCAACCGGATGGTTGGGCGACGCAGTGGTGGGTGTCAGCGCTAGCGCGCCACCCCATCGTGCCGCCGCTGGCCGGCACCGCCCCGCGGCCGGCGCCGGCCACCGGCCTGAGATGCCGGCTGTGCAGCACCGCTGCCGCCACGACGGCGTCGCGGACGGCCGGACCCGCCCGGTGAGGTCTGGCCCGGCGAGGTCTGGCCCGGCGCACTCTTGGCGCGGCCCGGCGGAGCGGCCTTCGGGGCCACCGGGGCGGGCACCCGCAACGGCGCCACCTCCCCCACCAAGTCGCGCACCGAGGCGGAATCTGCTGCCACCTGTTGCGGGGCGACGCTGATGCCCGCGCGGCGCAACAGCACCTGAGTCTCGCGCCGCTGCTCGGGCAGGACGACGGTGACGACATCGCCGGCGCTGCCGGCGCGTGCCGTACGCCCGGAACGGTGCAGGTACGCCTTGTGCTCGGCGGGCGGGTCCACGTGAACCACCAATTCGACCTCATCGACGTGCACCCCGCGGGCGGCGATGTCGGTGGCCACCAGAACCCGCACGTCCCCCTCGGCGAACGCCGCAAGATTGCGCTCGCGGGCCGGTTGAGACAAGTTGCCGTGCAGGTCGACCGACGGCACACCGGACTCGGTGAGCTGGCGGGCCAGTTTCCGGGCCTGATGCTTGGTCCGCAAGAACAGGATTCGCCGCCCGGTGCCGGACGCCAACAGCTGCACCAGATCCTTCTTGTCCTGCAGCCCGGCCACGTGGAACACATGATGGGTCATCGCCGGAGGGGGCGCGTCGAGTTCATCGACGGAGTGCGACACCGGGTTCCGCAGAAAACGCCGAACCAGCTTGTCGACCCCGTTGTCCAGCGTGGCCGAGAACAGTAGTCGCTGACCGGTTTCGGAGGTCGCGGCCAGAATGCGGGTGACTCCGGGCAGGAAGCCGAGGTCGGCCATGTGGTCGGCTTCGTCCAGCACGCTGATGCGTACCGCGTCCAGCGTGATCAGCCGTTGCTTCATCAGGTCTTCGAGCCGGCCGGGGCAGGCCACCACGATGTCGGCGCCTGCGTTGAGCGCGGACACCTGGCGGTTCTGCGAGACGCCACCGAAGATGGTGGTCACCTTCAGCCCACTGGCGGCCGCCAACGGTTCCAGCGTCGCGGCGATCTGGGTGGCCAGCTCCCGCGTGGGTGCCAGCACCAGGCCGGTCGGCCGGGCGGGGCGACGCTTCTCGCCAACCAGCCGAGCTACCAGCGGCAGGGAGAAGGCCAGCGTCTTGCCGCTGCCGGTCTTGCCGCGACCCAGCACATCACGGCCGGCCAGACTGTCCGGCAGGGTCGCCACCTGAATCGGGAAGGGAGCAGCAATACCGCGATTGGCGAGCACACTGACAAGTTCAGCGGGCACGCCGAGTTCGGCGAATGAATTGGTGGTCATGACATGCCTTTCCGGCATCGGCTGTGCCACAGCGGCCGTCAAGGCGGACCGATCTGTCTGCAACACAGAGTTGGCGAGATTGCCTGTTGGCAATAGCGATCGCCGCGAGAAGAGCTTCACACGCCAGCTGAAATCGGCATCAGGGGCCGGACGGCGGTGAGTAAGCGTTCCACGACGCGTGAGCACCAGCCTATAGCACCGGTGCGGCAATACCTAAAAGGCGGCGAATTCCCGCAGACTCGCTGCCAGTGCCGCGGGAACCCGCGCACGGATTCGGGTACCGCCCTCGCCGTGCTCTGCCAGCTGCACCCGGCCTTGTTCATGCACCCTGGCCACCAAATCGCCACGACCGTAAGGGATGACGACATCCACTGCGGTGTCGACCGGGGCCACCAACTGCGCCATCCGTTGGCGCAGCGCGTCAATGCCGTCTCCGGTGTGCGCCGAGACGAACACCGCGTCGGGCAAGGCCCGTCGCAGCTGCGCCAACGCCAGATCTCCGGCGGCGTCAATCTTGTTGACCACCAACAGTTCCGGAGCACGCTGGCCAGTCGGTCCGGAATCGTGCTCGGCGATGACGTCGGAGATCACCTCACGGACCGCGGCGATCTGCGCCAGTGGCGCCGGATCAGAGCCGTCGACCACATGCACCAGCAAGTCGGCATCGGCGACTTCTTCCAGGGTGGAACGGAACGCCTCCACCAACTGCGTGGGCAGGTGCCGAACGAACCCGACTGTGTCGGTCAACACAAAAGGACGGTCATCGTCGAATTGCCCACGGCGCGTAGTCGGTTCCAGGGTGGCGAACAGCGCATCCTGAACGAGCACTCCGGCACCGGTCAGTGCGTTGAGCAGGCTGGATTTGCCGGCGTTGGTGTAGCCGACGATGGCCACCGAATGGACGTCACTGTGCCGGCGGCGGCTGCGCTGGGTGTCGCGCACCTGCTTCATAGCCTTGATCTCGCGCCGCAGCTTGGACATCCGTTCCCGAATACGCCGCCGGTCGGTTTCGATCTTGGTCTCACCGGGACCGCGGGTGCCCACCCCACCGCCGGCGCCGCCGGCCCGCCCACCGGCCTGACGTGACATCGACTCACCCCAGCCGCGCAGGCGCGGCAGCATGTACTGCATCTGCGCGAGCGCCACCTGCGCCTTGCCTTCGGCGCTGGTGGCGTGCTGGGCGAAGATGTCGAGGATCAGCGCGGTGCGGTCGATCACCTTGACCTTGACCGCCTTTTCCAGCGCATTCAACTGGGCCGGGGACAGCTCCCCATCGCAGATGACGGTGTCGGCGCCGGTGGCCAGCACCATCTCGCGCAACTCTTGCGCCTTGCCGGAACCGATATAGGTGGCCGGGTCGGGCCGTTCGCGACGCTGGATCAGGCCTTCGAGCACTTCCGAGCCGGCGGTTTCGGCCAGCGCGGCCAGCTCCACCATGCTGGCGTCGGCCTCGGCGGCGGTGCCTTCGGTCCACACACCGACCAACACCACCCGTTCCAGGCGCAGTTGCCGGTATTCGACCTCGGAGATGTCGGCGAGTTCGGTGGACAGCCCGGCGACACGGCGCAGTGCCGCGCGGTCGTCGAGGTTCAGCTCACCGGTGCTGGGCTGGGGCCTCGAGTCGGGATAGCTCACTGCGCCGCCCACCACCGCGGCGCGATGTCGCCCCGGGCCACCAGCTCCGACGGCCCGCGCAAATAGCTGCCCGCCTCGGTGACGGTGACGCTGACTTGTCCGCCGGGGATGTCGACCCGCAGCGTGCCGGTCGAGACTCCGCTGTACGCCAGGGCCGCCACCACGGCGGCCACCGTGCCGGTACCGCACGAGCGGGTCTCGCCGACACCGCGCTCATGCACCCGCATCGCCACCGCACCCTGGCGCGGAGCGGTCAGGATCTCCACGTTCACCCCATTGGGGAACTGGGCGGTGTCGAACACCACCGGCGCACCGACATCAAGGGCGGCCAGATCGGCCACGGACAATCTCGGATCCACGCAGGCCAGGTGCGGGTTGCCGACGTCGACGCCCAGGCCCGCGAAGCGCTGCCCCCCCACCAGTGCCTCGAAGGCCGGTCCGGAGCTCCCGAGCAGGTTCGGCTTGCCCATGTCGACGGTCACCTCGGCGTGCACGTCGTCGGCGTGGTGCACGACCACCGGTCGCGGGCCGGCCAAGGAACCGACGACGAACTCGTCGGCCGATTCCAGGCCGGCGGCGCGCAGATAGTGCGCGAACACCCGGACTCCGTTGCCGCACATCTCAGCCACCGAGCCGTCGGCGTTGCGGTAGTCCATGAACCAGTCGCCGGGCGCGACTCCCTCGGGCAGCTGGTCGAGCACCCCGGCGCCCGCCGCCGCACCGGCGGTGGTCACCCGCAACAGACCGTCGGCGCCCAGGCCGCGACGGCGGTCGCACAGCGCGGCCACCGCGGCCGGGGTCAACTCCAGTGCCGCGTCCAGGTCCGGCAGCAACACGAAGTCGTTCTGGGTGCCGTGGCCCTTGGCGAAAAGCATGTGCTCAGGATACGTGCCGCACCGCGGCCAGCGCCGCGTCGAGCAGGCCACCGCCGGCGGCGTCGAGCCAATGGGTGCGATGGTCGCGGCGGAACCAGGAGCGCTGGCGGCGCACATACCGGCGGGTGCCGATGAAGGTCGGTTCCTGGGCGCCAGCACCGTCGCCTCCGGCATCGAGGTCGGCGATCACCTGGGCGTAGCCCAGCGCTCTGGCGGCGGTGACCCCGTCCCGCAACCCCGACTGCAGCAGTCCCTGAACTTCGGCGACCAGCCCCTGGGCAAACATGGTCTCGGTGCGAACAGCCAGTCGCTGGTCGAGAATGGCTGTGTCGCAGTCCAATCCGATGATCACGGTATCCCAGCGCGGCGCTCCGATCGTCGGTGCGGAGGCGGCGAACGGCGCTCCGGTCAGTTCCACCACTTCCAGTGCCCGCACGATCCGCCTGCCGTCCGTGGGCAGGATCGCCGCGGCAGCGGCAGGGTCGGCGCCGGCCAGTTCGGCGTGCAGGGCGGCAACCCCGACCTCAGCCAGCCGCTGCTCATAGCGGGCCCGCACCACCGGATCGGTGGCCGGGAACGACCAGTCGTCAAGCAGTGCCTGCAGGTAAAGCATCGATCCACCCACGATGATCGGCACCGCGCCGCGATCCATGATCGCCTCGACGTCCGCCGCCGCGGCCTGCTGATAGCGCGCCACCGTCGCGGTCTGGACGACATCGAGCACGTCGAGTTGATGATGCGGAATGCCGGCACGCTCACCGGGTGGCAGTTTCGCGGTGCCGATGTCCATGCCACGGTAGAGCTGCATGGCATCGGCGTTCACGATCTCGCCGCCCAGCTGTGCGGCCAGGTCCAGTGCCAGTTGTGATTTGCCCGTCCCAGTCGGCCCGACGACCGCTATCGGCCTCACGGTCGCCAGACCCCCACGAAGTAGCCGACGCCATACGGGGCGTCACGGTAGAGCTGCGTGACAGCGCGCGGTGCCGTCCGGGCCAGCCCGGCCAGGGCCGCGAATCCTGCCCGGCCGACGACCTGCGGGGGCAAGCCGGTCAGTGCGGTGACGTCGCCGCCGGCCAGCGCATCGTCGATGGCGCGCTGGCATTCGACGTCGGCCGGGTGGTGACCGCCCGGGGCTGTCGGGGTCAAGGTGTTGGCGCCGTCGGCAACCAGCAACACGCCGGTGAGCTCGCCGGCTTGGTCGATCTCGGTGCGCACCCTCCTGCCGGTGGCCAGCGCCGCGTCCGGGTCCGCGCAGCAGTGCACCCGCACCTCGGCATCGGGTGCGACCTGGTCGCGCACCCACCCGGCGACCAGGGCGGTCAGCGGCAGATCGGCAGGTTGCTGGGCGGTCGGTGACAGCCGCACCGCGACATCAACGCCGAATCCGGCGAATGTGCCGGCGCTCTCGGGCCCGTACACCGCGTCCGGTCCGGCCCCGAGGACGACCCAGCGCGCCGGTAGCGCTCGGGCAGCGGTCAGCGCAGCGGCCCGCAACTCGGCGGCTTCAGCGGCGGTGCCGGCCAGCTCGGGCACCAGCACCGGCGCCGACGGCATGATCGCTATCGGTCCCAGCACGGCACCAAGCTAGCTGGTGGTTGGCGCCGCCACCGGCTCGGCTAGGTCGGCGCCGGCATCGGCGACGATGGTGGCGGCCTCGCCGCGCGCCAGTGCCGCTGTGGCGATCACGATCAGCACCACCCCGATGATCACCGCGACGTCCTCGGTCCCGCCGGCCTGGATGGTCTCGTTGAGCAGCAGTACGCCCAGCGCGCTGGCCACCAGCGGTTTGGCCACGATCATCGTCGGCATGGAGGCGGTCAGCGCACCGGCGCGAAACGCCGACTGCTGGAAGATCATCCCGGCCAACGTCGCCACCAGCCAGGGCACCAGGGCGGGCGCCCGCAGCACTGCGTCGATGCCGTCGGCTTTGAGCACCTCGACCAGGACCTTCGTCAGCAAGGCGAATACCGCCAGCGAGGTACCGGCCACCACCGCCAGGAGCACCGCCGCCGCCGGCCGGCCCTTGTAGATCCGGGCGGCCAGCACACAGCCCACCAGCACCGCGGACAGCACT
This sequence comes from Mycobacterium sp. P7213, assembly GCF_900604305.1. Lineage (NCBI taxonomy): Bacteria > Bacillati > Actinomycetota > Actinomycetes > Mycobacteriales > Mycobacteriaceae > Mycobacterium > Mycobacterium sp. P7213. The sequence goes on along the minus strand of NZ_UWOA01000020.1, from coordinate 1,843 downwards.
ATTGACACGATGATCCAGGTGGCCGCCGGCGCGTGTTGTTTGCCTTCGGTCGGATCCCCCACCACGACGACCACCGCCAGCGCCGCAGCCAGCAGGATGGCCCACATCCACTCCCAGTTGGTCACCCGGCGATGAGTCAGCCAGGCATACATCGGCAGCGCGAACAGCAGCGCGGTCACCTGCAAACCCGTCACCAGCATCACCGAGCCGACCGCCAGCGCCACCGCCTGCAGCGCGTAGTTCGCCACCGCCGCTGCACCGCCGCCCCACCACCGTGGGTCGCGCAGCGACAACCAGAACAGCTCCAGGTGGCCAACCTGCTGGTCAGTGATCTCCTGGGCCGACCGCTGCCGGATCACGTCGCCGATCGCGGACGCCAGTGCGGCGCACAGCGCGAGCAGCGCCGCTAGGAAATTCCCTGTCGACATGGCCCCCTCCTCAATCGGGCAACGATACCCGCTGTTCACCTTCCGGCTCGGGAGCGAGGGCACCGGCGGCCGCGTACCTGCACCTCCGAAGTCAGTACCGTCAGGCCACCACGACGGCCGGCTCGCCTGCGGTGACCGCCTGATCCCGCGACAGCGCTGCGACCGCGGCGACCAGCGTCGCCACCGCCAGCACCAGCGCGAACGCGGCATCGCGGCCAGGGTCGAGGACCTCGCCGAGCAGGACCACGCCCAGTGTCGCGGCCACTATGGGTTCCAGCACCGTGATCGTCGGCAACGAGGCTGTCAGGGCTCCGGCCCGAAACGACGACTGCTGATACACCGCGCCGGTCAGTGCGACCGCTCCCCATGCGTACAGCTCCGGTGCGGTGAACATTGCGCGCGGGCCGTGGCCGATCAAGTCGACCACTCCCTTGGTCAGCACCGCGAAGATGCCCCACGAGATGGCCGACACCGCTGCCAGCATCACGGCCGCCGCCGCCCGCCCCGCGTAGGCTCGCGCCCCGATCAGACACAGCAACACCGTCGGCCCCAATACCGCGATCACCCCGACCCAGTCATCCAGGGAGGCTCGTTCCTGCCCGGCGGTCGGATTACCGACGGCGATGATGACGAAATCGGCGGCCACCAGCAGCGCCGACCACAGCCAGACCGATCGCCGCAGGCGATGACCGGATTGGCGGGCACCCAGCGGCAACGCGAACAACAGTGAGGTGACCAGCAACGACTCCACCAGCAGCACCGACCCCAGGCCCAGCGCCACGGCCTGCAGGCTCACAGCCACCAGACCCGACACCGAGCCCACCCACCACTGCCGATCGGTCAGCAGCCGGGCGAACAGTGCGGCGGCCCCGATCCCCTGGTCACCGACCCGGTGGGCACTGCGCTGCTGTATCACGTCGCTGATCGCGCCGAACAGCGCGGCGCCGAGCGCAAACAGCACGGCGATGGTCTCTTTCGCCAAGGCCTGCCTCCTACAGGTCTGCGGGTGCCGCGGGCAATACCAGCGGCGATCGGACAGGCTACCGCCCGGTTCACGCGGCGGGCCCAGCTTCGCCTCTCCTCCGTCGAACCTCGCTGAACCGCCGTGCCCATGCGCCGGTCCCAGCTTCGCCTCTCCTACGCCGAACCTCGCTGAACCGCCCCGCCCCTGCGGCGGCCCCAGCTTCGCCTCTCCTACGCCGAACCTCGCTGAACCGCCCCGCCCCTGCGGCGGCCCCAGCTTCGCCTCTCCTACGTCGAACCTCGCTGAACCGCCGAGTTGGCGGCACAGTGTGGCGGGCAACTGCTTGAATACTCTTGAATGCCTCTAGGCAGATCGAAGGCGCCGCGGTGCGCGGCAGATGCGCGGGTTACCCCGCGAAGGGTTAGGTGACGACAGCGATGACCACTGACAG